>JAQURW010000074.1 GCA_028715425.1 Candidatus Omnitrophota bacterium | reverse complement strand
GACGGTCCTTTCGTCATCGCCCGCCGTAGAACGCAGGAATGTCGTCGAATAAATACTGCCGCGCTCATACGGCACGATACTATACGCTCGCTTGGCCATGCCGTCGACACGCCAGACGTCCTGCTCTCCTGTTTCCCGGTCGCGGATCGTGACCTTAAGCCAGATATGCCGCTCGTCTTCGTCGTCAGTGCCGCGCCGCAATACGGCTTCGACGTCCTTATGACGCAATGCCGCGCACAGCCCTTCAAGATGTCCCGGCCCCGTGCTGCGGCTTTTGAGTTCCAGCATATCGCCTATCAAAAACGACAATAGCGGATTAATATGACGGCAGGCGCCGGCCCACTTTTTAGATCCTGTGGCCCTGCCGCTTACAATATCGCCGATCCTGATCACCTCACCTGCCGGCAGTTTAGCGAGAAGGTCATCGACAGGATGCCCACTAACCGCGATATGCCGGCGCATATAATGCATCAAAACCCGTATCGCGGTCAGTATGGTCCCGGTATCGTTATCGATCTTTTCATATTCTTCCTGCCCCAGTATCGCGGCCTTGAGGCTTTCCGAGGCTTCTTCCCACGCCCCCTCGTCGCCAAGCGCCCTGGCGGCATGCCTTCTTAACCGGCCGAAGAGAGGATCTATATTTTTATCGAAAAGGATATTTTCACGGGATTGCCATTCCCGTCCCGGGTACACGATACCGTCATATACGCTGCCGGTTACCAGCCTTTCATCCCCGATATCGTGATGAAGGAGCGTATCCTGCTCAACTATGTTTGCAACATCTTCCCGGACGGCATTATCGATCGTTTCTTTCTGCCGGTATTTACGTCTCACCCGAATATCATTAATGGTTTCCTTGATGAGTTTATAAATTCGGACAATTGCATATACCGAGACTGCGATAAACACCAGGACACCTGCCAACCCTCCGATAATCAAAGGAAGCCCCATCCCCCCGGCATCAAATTGCGCGATCAAAGACGGCCCTGCGGCTCTTGCGCCGCCGGCCAACGGCCCGGCCACCAGCCCGCCGGTAATTAACGCCATTACCAGGGGACCGGGGCTTTTCCGTACCCGCGGGGTATCAATATGCCGGACGATGCGCCTGCGCACCTCTTTTTCTACATTTATCAAAAAAAGCTCATGCGTCTTAGGGCTGAAGGTATCCAGTATTTTTTGATAATACCGGTCAACGACTTCATAGAGCTGATAAGAGTCTCCATAGCCGCCGGAATGCACCTTCTGATCTATTGCATCAAGAATACCGATCGTCTCAAGTATCCGGTCATCCCTGCCGGCAAGGCGCCAGGCCGTTATGGCCCTGACAAACGGTCTACGGTAACCGCGTAGAAGATACTCGCCGAAATCGATGCGCGATAGAGTCGTATAGGCTTTTCGTATCCGTTCGATATAGGTCTTAAGATTTTCTATCGTAAGTTTGAAATCCTTGAGCTTTATTTGTACCAGCTCCTCGATGTCGATAGCGCGCACATAACGGTTCAGGATATCGATAACATCAGGCGAACCGTAATAGTTTCCGTCGGGGTCATAAACAAAACCAACTGCGTCGGTATCCAACAAGGTCTTCGGGTCAATAAACGACAACGGTCCGTCATGGATATCAAGTTCGATCTCGTTGCCGAGATTATTACGGATATGTATGGGGAACTGCTTAAAGACATCGTTCATAATGCTTGGCTTAGGCGGATCGTTTTCATCATAACCTCTTTCAACGACGCTCAACCCCGACTCCTCTGCTAAGGTTATAAAGACATTGACGATTCTGGCGTAGGGTATCGCCGTCCCCCGCCGCGCATAGAAGTCATATACCCAATCGTTCAGGTAGAACGTAAAATCCAGGTCGCCTTCTTCCCATTTTTCATACAATACGCCGCCGCGCGGATACAGCAGTAACTGGTCTGCCACATCGCTCCTCAGATCAGGTTCCAGGGTTTTCTTCACAGCTTCACGCCACAGCCTGATGATATTAGGCCGTTTCCAGGGTTTGCCCGTATCGACGTGGAATAACGATTTTTTAAAATCAAATTTCCGTATAGTGAGGCTGTTCTCATGGGCATTCAGACGGGGTTTTTCTTCCCGTGAAAATGCCTCGCGGATCTTTGATGTCAAACACTTTTCTATCGAGGAGACCTGGTCGTCATAGGTGTACGGATGACCGCTCCGGCAAAGGTCAAATGCAACCGGCCGGATGCTTTTATTTTTTAAACATGCAACAATAAGATCCGCAGCAGTGTGTATCTCGCCGGGAGAAGCCTTATGTATGTCCCAGGTGACCTCATCGTCTCCGGGACTGTCATATTCGTTCGCTGATATAAAATCATAATCTATGCTTACCAATACATTGCCGTCGATCGCCGGGATATCTTCCGGATAACAATATGACAGATCCCACCCCTTTTTTGTCTTAAGGTCATCAAGGTAACCCATCTGGTTTTCCACGGATCGGCTATCTTTCAGATCCTTTACCCATGGAGGGATAACCCAGACAAGACGTGAGATGTACCCTTTCTGAAGGGCATAATACACCCAGGTCCCCTCGCTGAACGGATTTTCAGAATATGTATCGCTATGAAAATCGAATAATACAAGCGTCATGCCTTTAGCCGGCGATTTTTTCCCGCGTGTCAGGTTTTTCAACCAGTAATAGCAGTCTTCGTGGCTGTTGCTTATATGGATGAGCGGGTTATCAGAGACGACCATTCCGCGGCGTACGCGCGCGGCAATGGTTTTGATACGGCCCTTCAAAATACGGATGTCCCTTGGCCGCATGCGGTAATGGTTTAATTCGTCCAATTCTGAAAGCTTGTCAAAAAATTCACGCATAGACAGCATGCCGAAATCCTGTAACGGTTTTGTCATACGGAACATTTCTGATCCGTCGGCTGTGACTCCCGCGCGTTCGATGATACCGAGCCGTCTTAAATATCCAAGTTCCAACGTTACCGTATACAGGGAAAGGTCCGTGAGCCTGCCTTTTCTCCTGCGCAATCCCTTACCGATAAGGTCCTGGGCGCTGAAGGTGAGGGCATACTCAGATGAAACCTTGCCCGTGCAATAGTTGATGACGGCCTCAAGACACGCGATCGGCGAACCCGGAAGTTGTTTTTTTGATCTGTCGGGGCGTTTCGGAATAACGATCACGCCGGTTGCCTTTAAAAGCTCTATTATTATCTTGAGACTTGCCATCTGAAATTCGTTGAGATATTTCTGCCGGCCGGCTATCTCTTCCGCAGCTCTTCCCCACATTTGCCGTGCTTTCGGGAGATCACCCATCCGGACTTGATCAAAGATCATACGGAACAAAGCCCTCTCGTGTTCTTTAAATGTCATCAAGGCATCATCAAGAGCCTTTTCATCTATCGGCCCGGCAGTTGTCGGGCCATCCAGAAGCCCGGCTCTTTTTTGCTCGATCGCACCTTTCAGGTCCGTTATCTTTTTTACCAGATTTTTCGGCATCTTTCTCTTGATTTTTTCACGCCACATTTCTTCTTCTATCGCCAATAGGCCCAGATACAGGTCACAATCTGTCAATGAGGCATCCGGCAACCCTCTATATATTTCTGCAATGGCAGCTTCTGTAACTTCACGAAGAGATTTTGTTTTTTTCACCGGCTGGGCCGGTTCCGCAACCGCCGGTTCAGGTTCCGGCTGTACTGCCTCAACCGTTGGCCCCGGTTCTTCAACTGTTACGGCCTTTTCGGTTTCCGCTGCCGGCAATTCAGGTACAACAGGCTGTTCGGCTTCTTCTGTCGGCAACGCAGGAACTTGCGGTTCAGGTTCACCACGGGCAGGCTCCTCTTGAACAGTTTCTACCTGCGGAGCAGTGACTTCTACTATCACCGGTCCTTCTTGAATAGGCGTCTCCGGAATTGCAGGTTCTACTGGTATTTCCGAAACCACCGGTTGTGCGCCAACAACGTCATCCTGAGCGACACCGTACCTGCCGAAGGTAGGCTGGCGGAGCGAAGGATCTATGTCCGTTAGATTTTTCGTCGCCTCGAAGTATCGGGGCTCCTCCCCGGCCCGCCAAGTGTCAAAGCCGGGGCGGGCAGAACGATAGGGCTGAGTAGTTTCTTCTGCCGCTTGTGGTACAGACTCAGGGGAGCTCGGTTCCTGCGAAACAGGAGCTTGTGTTACTACTGGCTCTTCCCGAACAGGCTCCCCAGGCTGTACAGGTTCAGCAGGCGCAACTATCGGTTCCGGCTTCGGTACAGGAGTTTCTTCTACCGGTTCTGCCGCAACTTCTGCCGGGGGAACTATTGTTTCCTCTTTCGCGGGCGGCTCTGACGGCACGGGTTCGGGCTTCGGCGCAGGAGTTTCTTGAATACGTACCGGTTGTTTCGGAATTGGTTTGGTTTTATTGCGTATTTTTTTTGCAGGCGCTTTCTTTTGTTTTCTTTCAATCGCTGTTTTCCCGTCCCGTAAAAGATTTTGAAGGCCGCGCTCCACTTCAGGCAATGTTACGATATCTTCAGGGAAACCTTTGCATGCGGCTTGAAGAGCCTCCTGAAGCGCCGTGATAGTATCGAATTTATTAACCCGCGCACGCACTGTTTCTAGCCTGGCCTTCAATTCCTTTACCTTCGCATCCCGGGCACTCTTTGTCTGTCTCTTCGCTTCCCGCTCAAGGGTTTTTTGTTTCTCTTTTTTCCGCTCCTCACGTTTCGCGAACGCCTCCAGGATCAGGTCCATGGCGTTCGACTCAAGAAAGAGAAGCACGATAAAAACCCCTCCCGTAACAGCTGCCGTAATAAAAGCACTCTCAGTTAAAAAATAGGTAACTACTCCTGTGGCAAAAACCCCCAGGACGAACAGAAAGGCGTTCTGAATCGAGCCGGTCCTGCCGTTAAAATCCCGCGCTTCTATGGAGGCCTCTATCTCGCCGATAAATTGATAAGCGCGGTCTCGGGAAAGATGCCATTCGATCTCACCCCTGTCCTTTTTCAACTCTTCAAGGCCAAAATGCGCAAGCATGCGATACAGGCCCTGACCGTAGGTATCCTGTTCAAGCGAGCGGATAGTGATAGAACCTTTTGTCGCGAGGTCAAGGCCCAGGAAGGAAAGCATCTGGAGAAGACGCAGACGCACATATTTAAAACGGCCCTCAGGCCCGTATTCCGAAGGCACCACTACGTCTTCGACAACAAATGTCGGCTGACCTTTACGCTCATCGGGTTTATATACGAGATAACCTATCTCTTCACCGCCTGCCGCCAATACCAACCGTATCCTTCCGTCAGGAAGGTCCCGCATCCTGCATACGACGGGCACTGTTTCATCGGTACGTCTTTCGACGACATAGGTCTCTTGCTCAACACTCCGGTCGGCGACCCTGCCCTCAAAGAGATCACCGCTGACATGGCCGATATCGATAAGCGCCTCAGCCATAAGCGGGCTCATGGAAACACTGGGCGCGTCGGGAATATTCATCACTTTCCCGTTACTAAGGTTAAACGCTATCCATTTTTTTTCATCGTGAAGAATGTCGCGTTCGACCACCGGAACACCCATTGCTTCAAGTTCCCTCATCGTTTCCGCGATCATCCTGCGGCCGATATCATCATCAGATCCGCCGATCATCCTCGCCTCAAGGTTCTCGCCCGGCCCCTGATACCGCGCCATGAAATTCCCTACCGCAAGTTCAACGGCAGCCGGAATATCGGTAAGCGGCGAAAGGTGAAGCATGGTGCCGGCCGAGCGATTCTTGGCGTATACGGTCAATACAACACAACCGTCCATGCCGGCATAAAAGTACTCATATTCTTTGTTGGACCCGCTCATCGCACGGTTTGACCATACTTTCAAGGCACGGTCATTGCCCGCGACTACGGCCCATACCAGATCCGCGTGCGGCGCCGCAGGTTCCGGCTTCAGGCTATCGATATCATCCTTATAAGCACTCTCAAAGCTCCGGTCTGATTCATCCCTCATCGGCAGTTTGATGCCTGTCGGGATATGAGAGATGCGATGAAGCTCCCGCGGTTCTTCCTTTCGGCCGGCACCGGGAGGCGGCATTACCGCCTTAACGATCGCCGTACCGGCAGGCCTGACCTTGTTCAGCCTGACCGTCTTTTCCCGGCCCAGGATTATTTCAGCCTTATACAGATAGTTCCCTCTTTTGGGAGCTGCTGTACGGGTTATCGAGCACGGGATGGTCACACTCACGGCATTACTTGCGTCCTGCTTAGCCTCGATCTTCCTGCCGTCAGGGCCGATACAGACGGGGTCTGTAAAGTCCATGGCAAACTCGACGCCATCGACATGAGGTTTGATCCTGTAACCGAACCGGATGATTTTATCGGCCTGCCAGTCGAGCGAGCCGGCAATATACGCGACTTCACTTTCCAATTCCCGCTCAAGACCGGTCAGGGACATCGGCTGGAACATTGTCGGAACAGCCAGGGTATCGCCGGCGTTCCGTCCGGTCGCATCCGGGCAGGCCCACACGATGTCCTGAGCTATCATAGCGGCAATGAGTAATAATGATATTATCTTGATCAATATTTTCATAACGTAATGCATAAATATTACCTTATTCTATGCGCCGTAATGTCATAGTATCGTAACGAAAATGTAATACTTTTTTGCCAAAGCTCTTGACAATATTCCGTGTTCGCGATACCATAGGACATATTTATGCAGAAAAGTATAATATTCCTCATAGTTATGTGTATGGCCGTTACTGCGGGGGTGTTCTCGGCAAGCGCCGCGTACCATTTTTTTAACGGCGAAGACTGGGTCAAGATCGACCAAAAGACCTGCCCGATAGACGTTAAAAATAACATGAAACTCATGACACTTAAAGCCGTAGAAGGGGGAAGCCTTTTCAGCGGAACCCCTATCCTTCCCCAGCAGGAAATGAATTTAAGCGGTTATGTCGAGGCCGTTGATATGTTTTATAGCAACGTGACCAACCGTGAGATCCCTCTTTATTTTGCTTTAAAAATAGCCAGCATGGAAAAACAGGGGATCCCGGAAGCACAGGTGCGTTTGTATAGAACGGCTATCCAGAAAAAAGTTTCGCAGACAAAGTAAAAGAGGTTCGGCTATGCTTGACGACCGGAAAGAAACGCCGTTTGACAACAAGTGGACCTTCCTCATCCTGGTACTCGTTCTGGGCATCATACTCTTCAGTTTCATGGCCCGCGTCATCAGTAATACCACCTATAAAAAGGCCCAGGCGTACCAGAAACCCCAGGCAGGCGCAGCCCCGGCCCACGCTCCCTTATCGCCCTTATACGTCGGCGCGGCTGACTGGAACCTGATCAATACGTTCAACATTCAGCCGGTCGATAAATCGGTCATGAAAATACAGCTTATTAAGGTTTCCCTTGAAGCGGGCATCATAAACGGAAACCCCCTCATAACGCCCACCGTTCCTCTTTATACCTATCTTAAAGATATCGACGAGTTGTACGCAGAGCCGCGGAACGCAAGCATACCTTTATATTTTGCCATAAAGATCGCCGACATGAAACGATCAGGGACCCCCGCGGCCAATATCGAAGGATTCAAGGCCCTTCTCTTGCAAAGGCTCGAGAAGGCAGGCCTCGTAACAAAACAATAATTACTTTTGAACAAATACCTTTTTACCGCGCTATACCGGGGAGCGCTCATCGCTCTTATTGTAATGTCCACCGTATATATACGTTCGGAGGCAAAGCCTTATAACGTTGACTATAAGGCCCTTCTTAACCCTACCCCTGACCCGGCCTTCGATCCCGATGCGCCGTATGTGAAGCCGTATCTCGATTTCATGAAAGAAGTCTTCGATAAAATGGACGCCGAATATTACAAACCGGTCTCGCAGGAGACGTACCGGCAGTTTGCCTCGTCGTTTACCACGAATGTCCTCTCACGGCTTAAGGACAAACAAAACGTCGTTAAAGAGATAAAATATACGGGCGCAGGACTTTTGGTCCAAAAGCTGAAAGACCCGCAGGACACCTTTTCGGGCTTTCTCCCGCCCAAAGAAGCCGAAGAATTCAAATCCAGCGCCCTCGGCTACGAGCTCGGCATCGGCTTAAGCGGCGCCATGACCGATCACGGATATGTCCTCTATAAGGTCGAACTGAGAAGCGATTCATACGCAAAAGGTATCCGTGCCGGAGACATCCTCCTTAAGATCAACAACGTCGATGTAAAGACCTTGAACGAGGAAGCGCTCAAAGCAGCCCTGTTCCCGCCCTTAGACACCGTTGTCCCCCTGGAGATACTGGTCAAAGCGACCGGCCGGGTAACGCCGTTCAATGTCAAGGTCATCGAGTTCTTTAAAGAAACCCTTGCCAGCGTCCCGACAGGCATTCCGGGCATGTCTTATATAAAGATAAACCAGTTCAACGAAAAGACGGGCGAGGATTTTACGCGGCTCATGAATTTTTTTATCAGACAGGGCATGGACCGGCTTATCATCGACCTGCGCGGGAACGGCGGCGGCCCCCCGCTTGCAGCCCGTGAGATCGCAAGCCTTTTCTTTCAGTCCAACACCGAACTTATCTATTTTCAGCGGAAAAACAGGCCCAAGGTCGGGCTCAAGACCATTCCCGAACCTTTTCTGTTTAAGGGCAGGATAGCCATACTTATCGATAAGGGTACCGGCAGCGCATCGGAACTTTTTGCCGGAACCCTCCGCAGGTACGACCGCGCAATCCTTATCGGCACCGAACGGAGCGCCGGTAAGACCTTTTTAAAATCGATGTATTATCTCGAAGACAAGTCCATGCTCTACCTGATAACATCTCTGGCATACCTTTTTAACGGCGAGACCTTTGACCCTGCAGGCCTTAAACCTGATTTCACCGCCCCGGGAAACGCGGATCTTTTTAAATTTGTCGCAAAATGTTTCGATACCTATTATGCAAAATAAGCCTATTTTCTATCTCGTAGCCGGCCTTATTGTCCTGGCCATCGGCACCTATTTCCGGTACATACCGGTCAGCCATCTTGCCGATTACAGGCTTAACGGGCTTGCCCGGCAATTCGTGCTCGAGAAATTAGGAGCAGAGGTCGAGCGTCAGGTCAATCTTGCTTACCCAGGGAAAACAGCCGCTGAGCGCGCAATGATCACCAAACAACGTTTTCTGGAAGTCCTCAAAAAGAACCGGCGCGAGATAAAAAGCACCGAAAGGAAAAATGCGGCAATGCTTAGGGCATCCATGCCGCCTGAGTTAAAAACGGTGCACCTTATCGAGGCCGATGCCTATTATTATCTGGGCCTTACCAAAAACCTGATCGACACGGGGGCTGTATCCCCCAAAATAAAAAACGGCCTCTATTACAACCCACTCATGATGGCTCCGTACGGGAATTATTATTTTTTCGATCTCCATCCTTATATCGGGTTAATGGTGTATAAACTGGTATCGCTTTTTGACCGGTCGATGCCGCTCGAACAGGGCGTCGGTTATACCTCGCTTTTTCTGGCTGCGCTGGCTTGTTGTATCTTCCTTCTTTTCTGTTACGGAGAAAAAATGCATCCGTTTCCGGCCTTTGTCAGTCTTCTCTCCTTCGCTGCTGCGCCCATGTTCTTTCAGCGAAGCCTGTACGGGTGGTATGACACTGATCCTTATAACGTTATTTTCCCCCTCCTCATCATATTCTGCCTTCTCGCCGTACTGAACAGGACCGGCCCCTCGAAACAAAAGATCATCTTCTTAGCGGCCGCCGCACTCGTAACCGGGCTGTACCCCATGTTCTGGAGCGGATGGATATACGCACCGATCTCGGGACTGATCTTCTTTGTCTCTATCATACTTTATTCGGGCATACGGCGAGACATCCCCTCGGCAAAAGAATACGGCGCCTATCTCGGTGTCTATTGTGCGATAACGGTTATAACGGCAGTCATATTCAGGGGAAGCGGAGGGCTTATTTTTTCGCTCAAAGACACCTTCGAGCGCATGGCGGTTTTTAAAATGAGCGATTTCCCGCTATGGCCTGATTCGTATATTATGGTCAGCGAACTTAAAAAGATCTCTCTGGCGAAAATGGCGGTCCTGGCAGGAGGCCGTGTCCTTTCGGCCGTCGCGCTCACCGGGCTCGCCGTCATGCTTATGAAGCCGCATATCCTCGGCCGTGACCGCGCCATCGTCCCCAAAGGGCTCCTGGTCGCCTCATTTTTTGTTATACCGTGCGCAATGGCTATGAGCGCCGAACGCTTTGCCATCCTCCTGGTAGTGCCAACGACGGTCCTCTTTGCAATGACCGTAAACAGCCTTTATATACGCGCAACTACCGGCCCCAGTATCATCCTTAAAGCCCTTACGCAGGCCGGGCTCTCTGCCTTCATACTTATACCTTTGTCTGCCATGTTTATCATGGATACCCAGACACCTCCGGTTATCTATAACGAAACATGGGACAAGATCATGTCGTACCTGCGGGATAAAACCCCTTCTTCCTCAATAGTTAACACGTGGTGGTCGCCGGGACATTTTATAACAGGCATGGGCCGCCGCCGCGTCTTGTACGATGGCGCAACGCTTGAAAAGCCCGTCGGTTATTGGATCTCCCGTGTCTTCATGGCGCAGAGCGAGCGCGAGGCCCTCGGCATTTTACGCATGATCGATTCATCCGGCAATAAAGCGGTAGACTTCCTGACAAATCGGAATTTTTCGCTGTCCAAAGCGATCGAGACCATCAATACCGTTATCAGCCTGCCGACCGACAAAAGAGGTGCAGCCTTACAGCCTCTCCTGAATGCCGACGACGCCGTGAAATTCCTGGTTCTTATCGACGGCGCCCCGGACCCGGCATATCTCTTTCTTTACACAGACCTTGCGGAACAGACCGCGGGATCCGAGTTCATGGCATATTGGGATTTCAAAAGGGCCGACGAATTCAAAAACCTTAAAACGACAAACCCCGGCTATGCAAAAAAAATACTGAAAGAAAAGGCAGGCAATAATTACGTCCGCATCCTGTGGGGGATATCCGGCGGCGGGCCGCTCTATGCAGAAAAAGCGTCTCCCGAGGTC
>JAQURW010000073.1 GCA_028715425.1 Candidatus Omnitrophota bacterium | reverse complement strand
ATCTGAACATATGGATTCGCCCGAAGATAAATTGTTGCGCCTGATAAAAGGGACCTACGAAAAAAAACCGTCAGGGGATGGCCAGACCCCGAAACGGCGCTTTGGCCTCATGGATATCGTAGAATTTATCAGGGGACAAAAAAATATTTTTTCGCATCAAACGCTGGTTAAAATGAATGCGGTATTGGGTGTTATTGTCGTGGCCCTGGCCGTTCTTTTTGCAGGGTCGTTCTTTATGCAGGACTCACGTTTGTCCATACCCGTCAATGAAGGCCGCGAAGCTCGGCGCGCCCCGGATAGCGCGCCGGTGCCCCTTCCGGCAGGAACGCCCGATGCGGCAGGCGCGGACGCAGATACCTATATTAAGGCGGTCTCTTCAAAAGGATTGTTTCAGGGGGGTGAATCCTCGGGTGATCTCGCGGGCAACGCTGAACTCTCCGGAGGCAGTAAAGCGGCGGATCCGGCAAAGCGATTTAACCTCGTCGGTATTATTCCGGGCGACCAGCCGCAGGCGATCGTCGAGGATATCGAATCAGCAAAGACATATTATCTCAATAAAGGACAGTCGGTCGCCGGCATAGAGGTCGAAGATATCGCCGACGGCCGTGTGGTTATTTCTTTTAACGGTCGGAGGATAGTTCTCGTCTTATAAAGGGGTATCATATGCGAAAAACAAAAGTACTGATCGCGGTTATGCTTGGGGTGTTCTGTTTGACGGTTTCCGGCGGTGATGCAGGGGCCCAGCTTGAGAGTCAAGGCGTGGCCGATAATACCCCGGGGAAGATATCGCTCGACCTTAAGGGCATGGATATCGTCGAGGCGTTGAAGATCCTGGCTTCCAGGAACAATATGAACCTGGTGATCGGAACGAATGTGCGCGGCCGTGTGACTATGTTCCTCAAGGATGTCGATGTCAAGGAGGCCTTCGAGCTGATACTGGTATCGAACAGCCTGGCCGCGGATGTTCGGGGCGGCATTACCTATATTATGACGGAACGAGAATATGAACAGTTGTACGGAGAGACCTTTGCCGACAAGAGGGTGGTTAAGATCATTGCGCTTAAATATGCGAAGGCCTCCGAGGTCGAGAAGGTCCTGACAAAGGTCAAAACTACCATCGGTAAGATCATAACCGATGAGGCATCGAATACCCTCGTGGTCATAGACGGGCCGAATACCGTTAACCAGATCGTCGAACTGGTCGACACCATCGACCGTCCGACCAAGACCGTCGTTTTCGAGCTTGATTATGCGGTCGCAGCCGATATGAAGACGAAGATCCAGGAGATGCTTACTCCTGCGGTCGGGGCCATGCAGATCGACG
Source organism: Candidatus Omnitrophota bacterium (assembly GCA_028715425.1). Lineage (GTDB taxonomy): Bacteria > Omnitrophota > Gorgyraeia > JABMRN01 > JABMRN01 > JAQURW01. The sequence goes on along the minus strand of JAQURW010000073.1, from coordinate 9,675 downwards.
AGAGGACCAATAAGCTCGTCGTGACCGATCTCGAGAGCAAGGTCGACCGGATAAAAACCATTCTGAAGGCCTTTGACGCCAAACAAAAGCAGGTCCTGATCGATGCAAAGATCGTCGAGGTCACCCTGACCGACCAGTATAAACTCGGCGTGGATTGGCAGGCGGTGTTGACGCAGTTTCAGAAAGAGATAAGTATCAAAAACAGTTTCAAGTTCGCGACCCAGGGGGCATGGATACCCGGCGCAGAAGTCGTTGTCGGCACGTTTACCAGCGGTGAGTATGCCATGCTGGTCCAGATGCTGAAGACGATCGGAGATACCAATGTTCTGTCGAGCCCCCGTATTACGGTCATGAATAACCAGGAGGCAAAGATCCTGGTCGGTTCAAGCGAGCCGTACGCGACGAATAGCGTTACGCAGGGCACTTCGACCACGACAACCGCGACCAATCTTACCTTTCTCGACGTCGGGGTCAAGTTGTATGTCACCCCGACCGTTAACCGGAACGGGAACGTGGCCGTAAAGATCCGGCCCGAGGTCAGTTCGAAATCGGGTTCGTACACGTACGGCAGCCCTGCGACGACCGTGCCGATCGTCTCGACAACCCAGGCCGAGACGACGGTCTCCATCAGGGACGGCGCAACGATCGTCATCGCCGGCCTGATCACCGATAACCGGACCTCGACCGTTAATAAGGTTCCTTTTTTCGGCGATATACCGGTATTCGGGTGGGCCATGCAGAAGACCGAGAACCAGATACAGAAAAAGGAGCTGGTCATTTTTATTACGCCGCATATCGTAAGCGGGGATAATGACTACCTGACGAACCCGAAATCTCCGCCGGTCGGAGAAGAAAAATTCACGATGCCCGAGCGTATGACCTACGAGCGGCGGACGCCGGTATCCATGGATCCTACCATGTTTAATAAAAAGAAAGAGGCTGCGCTGGCATCGCGTAACCTGGCGCAATTCAAGCCCGATACCCCGGCGGCATATTTTGATGACCTCAAGTCACGCGTCGGCCGCGCTATAGCAATACCTAAAAATACGACCGGCATAGCCGCGGGCGACAAGGTCCTTGTCCAGTTTTTGCTGTCGCAGGGCGGCGATCTCCTTTCGACGCCACAGGCGGTCCAATCCACCAACGATGTCTTAAGCGCCGCCGTTATAACCGGCATTGAGCAGGCCGCCCCGTTTCCGGCATTTCCTTCGACGATCAGAGAGGCTCAGAAAATTTTTACCATAGAGATCATCTATAAACCGGAACAGGAAAGGAAGAAACGATGGCTATGAAAAACCTTGACCGTTTAGTGTTTCCCCTGGCTCTCGCCGCGCTTTGTATCTCTCTTATCAGCGCGTGTTTTTTCTTTATTACAGGCCAGCGGCTTAAGAAGGACAAGGCGCTTCTGACCGAACAGGTACGGCAACTGACCGATGCCAAAAATACCCTTACTAAAGATCTGTCCGATCTGGGGTCGGTGAAAAAAAATCTTGAGGCCGGACTTGCCGAGACCAGGGAGAACATAAAAAAAATAACGGCCGAGCTTAACGATGCTACATCTGAGAATGCCACGATGACCGGACAGCTTGCCGAGCGGGACGCTCAGATCAAAAAACTGTCGGGATCACTTGCCGAAAACGAGGCGCGCGCAAAAGATATCCAGCAGAAACTGGATATGACCGACAATCAGCTCACGCAACTCAAGGGAGATCTCGATAAAACGAAGAAAGAGGCGGAGGGTAAGATACAGGAACTCACCAAACAGGTCGAAGAGCTGTCCCAGGGGCCGGATTCGGCGACCACCCTGGGTGCGGTCGAAATCAAATAAACCGCCGTATACGCTTTTACGTTATTATTACAATCTTTCGGCAAATGATATGATATAATCTATGCGATGAAAACATCGCATGCTATCGTGTGGCTGATGATAGTCTGCGGGGCCTGGTGCCCGTTAGCGTTAGCCACGCAAAAATATGTTGAAGGGGAAGTGCTTGTCACCTTTAAGGACGGCGCCCATCCTGAAAACATATTAAAAGATGATCAGGTCCAACCCCTTTCCGTTCAGCGCATTCATACCATAACACCTATCGTTAACAAGTATAAAAAAACTCTTATCCTGGAAAAGACATCCGGCGGATGGTATTCTTTTTACGGCAAAAATTATAAAGATGCGTCCCTGATCCCCGATGAAGAGCTTTTCAAGGGCGCTTATGAAAAAATGAGCGCTGAGCGCCGCGCCCTTTACCGGAAATATAAACTGCGCCTGGGTCCGGACGTGTCCGTTCCCGTTGCCGTAAAACAACTTTCAAAAAACCCGGACATCGAAGACGCGCGTCCTAACTATTACCGGGAGGCATACGGCGCGCCCAATGATCCCCGATACGCGGATCAATGGGGTTTGCCTAAGATCAATGCGGCTCTTTCCTGGGATCTGGCGCAGGGCGGATCGACGGTAACCGTGGCGATCATCGATACCGGTGTCGATTACCTGCATAAGGATCTGGCCCGGAATATCTGGGTAAATCCGGGCGAGATCGCGAACAACGGTCAGGATGACGACGGCAACGGTTACATTGACGATGTGCGCGGTTATGATTTTGTTTCGGTATCTTCATCCGAGGTTTATCCCGGCGAAGATCCCGGTCCGCCGGATAATGATCCCATGGATTTTTTGGGTCACGGTTCCCACTGTACAGGGATAGCCGGTGCGGTTATTAATAACGGTATCGGTATAGCCGGTGTCGCGGTCAACGCTACCATCATGCCGGTGCGTGCCGGTTATCAAAGGAGCGACGGGGATGGGGTCCTCGAAGATGCCGATATCGAGCAGGCGATCGTATACGCAGTCGATAACGGCGCCCGGGTCATCAGCATGAGTTTCGGCGGAAGTGAACCGGGCGCGTTCGCCAACGAGATCGCGATGGCCTATCAGGAAAATGTCGTACTGGTCGCCGCAGCCGGGAATTCGGGGATATCCAACCGTTCATATCCTGCAGCTTATGACGGTGTTATCAGTGTAGCCGCAACCAATTCGAGCGATGGCCTGGCCAGCTTTTCGAATTACGGGTCCTGGGTCGACGTTGCGGCGCCCGGGATGGGTATTTTAAGCACGGTCCCGGGCGATTCCTATGAATCATGGAGCGGTACCTCCATGGCAGGTCCGCATGTCGCCGGCCTGGCTGCAATGATCCTCTCGCTTCATCCGGGATATACCAGTGATCAGATTGCCGATATTATTATAACTTCGGTACGCGTTCTTCCCGCGCTGGAAGGAAAATTCAAGGTCGGATTTGGTATTATCGATGCGTACAGTGCGCTGTCTCAGTCCATGACGATACGTGCTTACATAAGTGATGTGGTGATCGATTATGGGAAGGGACTGGCCTTTATCAGCGGCACGGCCGAGGGAGCCGCTTTTGCATCGTACGAGCTGGCGTATTGCGGAGATGGCTCATCCGATTGGCTGCCGATCACACCGGGGCCGGTGACGACATCTGTTCATCAGGCGCTCCTTGCCCGGTGGGATCTGACCGATAGCGGTATCAGGAAAGGGGCCATACGTCTTACGGTCAGAGGTACCGATGGATCGATACTTGAGACAGCGCAGGGGCTAACGCCTGAACTTTTTATTGTCCCGGAACATCTGGTTTCGGTCAAGGCAGGAAACATAGACCCCTATCTTAAATTCGGCAACACGCTGGGGATCTATCGCCTCGGTTCATCGGTGCCGTTCGTCGGATATGCAGACGGGAAATATCGCCTTGAATGGTCAGGCCCGGGATCGGGTGTATGGCATACCGACGGTTTTGATCTAGACGTTCGCAGGGGTCATGTCGGGATATGGAATACCCAAGAGGTGACCGATGAAGGGCTTTACACTATAAGGATCATAGACGAAAACGACAAAGAATTCATCACCCAGGTTAGGCTCTCGCGGGATCTGTTGGCGGGATTCCCGCTTTCTCTGCCGCCTTCTTCCGACAATGAACAGCCGGTAAGTTCCATGGCCCGCTCAAGGTTCGGTAACGTGGATGACGATCCTGCCTCAGAGATCGTCGTTGTGAGTACCGGACAACCCCGGCCCCGGATATCCGTGTACGGCCTGGACGGGGCCGTTAAAAAATCCTGGCTGCTCTCGACGGGCGATATCATTGTCTCGGGTTCTGAATATCCGGCGCTGGCCGACCTTGATAATGACGGTAGGGATGAGATCGTGATCATCACGTACACGGATAACGGATCGAACAGGTATATCCCGAAGCTTTCGTGCTTTCGGGGTGACGGAACGCTTTTTTTTGCGCGCGATTTTCCGGCAGGGGACAGCAGGGTCTCTTGCATGCGGGATGCGGTTATGATTACGGACCTCAATGCCGACAAAAAACCCGAGATCATATATCGTCATCCGGCCGGGATGTATGTAATGAACGAACAGGGCCACGACCTTTCGGCGGCATGGCCCAAACCCATTGCGTCAGGTTTTCTTGCATCCGGGGGGTTGTTCGCTGTCCTCGCCGATACAAACTTCATGACAACGGGTAATTTTGACGATGACAATGACCGGGAGATCGTCATAGCGGAAAATTACGTGACCGGCTCTTCGAGCTTCGGATTCAGGCTGCATGTTTTGAATATCGACGGCACAGAGGTAGCCGGGTGGCCCAAGACCGTTACCGGCCGATTATGTTCGGGGCCGGTTGTCGCCGGCAAGGTAAGCGGTACAGGTTACGATGATATTGTTCTCATGGCTAAAAATTCCGTTACCTATAACAGGTCAAATTATCTCTACGGTATTGACCGCAGCGGAAAAACCTTTCTTACGATAACGGATATTGACACCGATCAAGGCGAACCTGATCTGGCAAATATCATTCTTGCCGATGTGAATAATGACGGCCGGCAGGAAATACTGTGTGATGACTGGGATCTGGGCGGGGGCCGTACGGGCATACGTCTTTTTACGGGCAACGGCTCTACCGTCGGACAATGGCCCTATGGTGTCGATTGGCTGTTGACCGATACGGTAAAACCGTTCGCGGCCGGCGATATCGACGGCGACGGCGGCATAGAGATCATGGCCCTTGCCAAAGAAGAGACGTTTCAGGACGACAATATCAATGCCTCGCTTGTTATTATCGGTACGAACGGCGACAGAAAGGCCACTCATCCGTTAGACGGCCGCGTTGTGCTCGAAGAGCCTGTCCTGCCTTTTCAGAACTGGCATCGTCCCAATACGGTCAGTTTTATTGATCTTGACGCTGACGGGCTCGGTGAGGTCGTTGTCGCCGGGATGGCGCCTGTCATGGATTATGAAAAAGAATCGTACCTTTGGGCAAGGCCCACTATTGAAGTATACAAGACCGATACTGTCATCGATCCTGATAGCCTTGCCTGGCCTGTCCGGTATCATGATTGCCGGAACACATCCTGGACCGGTTTCTTTCCGTTGACTAATCTGGCTCCACCCGCCGGCCTTACGGCGGTTTTAAGCGGGCCCCGGGAAGTCTCTTTAACCTGGCAGGACCGTTCATCGGATGAGGGAGGTTTTTATATCGAACGCGCTACGGCCAGCGGCGATTTCACTCTATGCGGCAGTGTCGGCGGCAATATCGTAACCTTTACCGACGGATCAGTTGAGGACAATACGGCATACCGGTACCGGATACAGGCATACGATAATGCCGTTACTTCGCCGTACTCGAACGTTGCATACGTGACAACCGATCCCGGGGCTCCCCTGGCCCCCGGCGATCTTTACGCGACGGCTGATGCGGCGGCACGCGTTACCTTATACTGGCAGGATTACGCTTCGAATGAGGACGGGTTCAATATCTACCGCAGTTTTGCTCAGTATGGCGTCTATGTCTTGATAGACACCGTGGCGTCAGACGTGACCAGTTATGATGATGCGGGTGTCAACGGGAATACCGGTTATTTTTATAAGATATGCGCCTATAACGGGCACGGGATGTCGCCGTTCTCGAATATTGCGGAACGTATGACGCTCATCGGGTTACCCCGCGCGCCGTCCGACGTGAAGGCTCTGGTGCGGAGTACGACGGCGATTGCTCTTTGCTGGGTCGATAATGAACAGGACGTACTCGAGTTCAATATTTACCGGCGGACCGGTGATGACGGCGATTACGGCCTTGTAGCGGTCGTGCCTGCGCAGGATTTTTCCTATAACGATACGTCTCTCGATCCTGATACGACCTATTGGTATAAAGTGGCCGCGGTGAACGCGAAAGGTACATCGCCTTATTCGAACGAAACGTCTGCCGTAACCTCGACGAAGCCGGTATTTTTTCCCCTCGGGCTTCAACGGGTGCGCGAAGGAGCTACCTTGACGTTCATGGTCGATGCGTCCGATCCGATGGGAAAGGCGCTTGTCTACAACGCCTCCGATCTGCCGCGGGGCGCGTCATTCGATGCCGAAACCCGTACATTTACCTGGACACCGGCAGAGGGGCAGGAAGGTATTTACGATCCGATATCGTTTTCAGCGACGAACGGTTTAGAGAGCTCTTTCTTGTCCGTGGCCGTTGTGGTATTGGGCAAGCCGTTTATCGTGCCTGCCGCGTTGGACGGTGACGGTGTCAATGAGCTGGTAGTTGATTTTGGGCCACAGTATGGGGTTTGGATATTGAAAGGCGTTTCATGGGAAAAACTCCATCCGTTGAGTGTTAAGACTATTGTCAAAGGAGACTTTGATGGCGATAAGAACGATGAACTTATCATGGATTTTCAGCAGTATGGATTGTGGATATATAAAAGTGGGTCAGGCGATTGGGCGTCTCGATGGACCAAATTGAATGATCTGAGTGCTTCTTTGATCAAGGTAGCAGATTTGGACGGTGATGGCAAGGCTGAAATTATTGTTGATTTTGGAGGTGAATATGGTGCATGGGTATATCATGAAAATGGGACATGGACACGGTTTCTATGGGTGAGCCCGCAAGAAGTGTTGATCGGTGATACCGATGGAGATCATAGGGAAGAGGTTATTGCCAATTTTAGTGAAAATGGTCTTTGGTTATATAACGATGAGACCTGGACCCATGTACTACCGATAGTTCCCATTTTAATGAAACTTGCGGATCTGGATAACGATGGTCGCGAAGAGTTGCTTGGTGTTTTTGATAATGGCATGTGGATTTACGGAAACGGAGCATGGAGCCATCTGTTGCCGGTAAATCCCGTGAAGATGATTATCGGGGACCTGTCCGGTGATCACAGAGACAGGTTGATAGGGGCTTTGGATAACGGGATATGGTCGTATGTGAACGGATCATGGAACTATCTTGTGCCTGTACCCCCCGTGTCTATGATGGCAGGCGACTTGAATGGCGATGGTAAAGACGAAATTGTCGGCACATTCGATAACGGATTATGGATTTATGGAAACGGATTATGGGCCTATTTATTACCTGTTAATCCTTGGTTTATGGTTATTGACGACTTGAATGGTAACGGTAAGGATGATATTATCGGTGATTTTGGAAATGGCGGCATATGGGTATATTACGACGATAGCACTTGGGAGCACATTGCTCTGGTAACAAGCGGGTAAATTATTGTTGAGCGAATCTGGTTTGACACATAAAAAACATACTTTTTTTACATTTCTGTTGCCAACAAAGAAATTGATATGCTACACTTACGATGGGTAGTGGGAGCGGTTGATGACCGTCATTTGAAAGGGTACGAAATTGATAATAAATCAAATTTATTTTAATGAATTAAAAGTAGCGCAAGGCGCCAGGGGGGGGGTACCATGAATAACTCACGGTTATTCTGCTTCGTATTATGTGCGTGTATATTCTTTTTTTCTCGCGGAGATGCCGTCGCGGCAAATGGAACTGTTGTTCCGCGCATTGTTGCTACAAATCTTGACGGTAATTCGACCAAAGACATAGTTGTTAACTTTGGGCGGCAGTATGGGAATTGGATCTATCATGATAACGCGACGTGGACACATCTCAATGCGGTGAGTGCGAGTAGCATAACCGTCTGTGATTTAGACGAGAACGGCAAGGACGATCTTATTGTTGATTTTGGCTCACAGTATGGAATCTTGATCTATCATGATAATGCGATATGGGAGCAACTTAATAGGGAGCATGCAAAATTTATAACTACAGGTGACGTGGATGGAAACGGCAAGAAAGATATAATTGTAGATTTTGGGGTACAGTATGGGATATGGATCTATCATGATAACGCGACGTGGACACAGCTCAATGCGGCGAGTGCGAGCAGTATAACCGTCAGTGACTTAAACGGGAACGGTAAGGACGATCTTATTATTGATTTCGGCTCACAGTATGGGATATGGATCTATCATAGTGACGGTATATGGACACTGTTAAATCAAGTTTCTGCCAGCGTCGATCCTGCCAACCCTGATTTTATTATCAAGGGTTCAAACCTTCCCTGGGGTGCCTATGGGCAAGATATAGGTAATACGTCCCAGGGGTTTAGCTCCCCTTCAGGCCGTACCCGATTAGACCATTTGATGTCTTTACGGCAGAACAGTGTGGTCAGGGTATGGCTTTTTTGCGATTTAAGGTCCGGGGTTAACTTTAATTCCGACGGTTCTATGAGTTTCAAAGACCCGGCAGCGGTATATGCAGACATGAACGCACTTTTAGTATCTGCCGCAGACAACAACGTAAAAATAATACTGGTTTTATTTGACAGAACACTGAGCGTAATAGGGGATGTTGCCAATTGTTCCAGAGGCCCGCATCCGGAAGTAATAACTGAGCCTTCTAAAAGGGCGGCGCTTATTAACTTGTTTGCTAATCAATTTGTGGAAAGATATGTAGGTAACAGGATTATTTATGCCTGGGATATTTTAAACGAACCGGAAGTTGCGCCTGAAGTCATGCCGGGAGTTGTTACAAACCAGCAGCAATGGGACTTTATACGGCAATTTGCCGAAATGATACGCGGGAAGATAGTTAACTCGGGCAGCAGCCAGCTCGTTACCACCGCGAATAAGGAACGACAGTACATGATAGAAATGCTGAAATATTGGGATTCCCAGGGGTACTCGGGCGTGCTAAGTCTATACCAGTTCCATTATTACAATGCAATGGGTAAAGCGGCACTTAATCCTTTGACTGCAGGGGAAAGGAGTCGTACAGGAAATACTCCCATAGTGATAGGGGAAGTCTCTTCGACCTCGAACGCAAGGAGCCTGGGTGACAAAACATGGACGGAAATAACTGAAAAATTGGATTATATATATCAAAACGGTTTTGCCGGAGGCCTTTTCTGGCATGATGATACGCTTAATAATACCGCTCACGATGATCTCTTTCTCTCAGAGGAAGAGTGGCTTGAGTGCGTCGATTGGACCCCTGATAGTACCGAAACGTATTATACCGCCTCTGGAAGAAGGGAATCGAAGGTGTTTTTAAGGCCAGATTTTCATGGGGTACTATATTATCATTATGAGGATGCCGATACATTGGCGGTAAATAAAGGTAGGATGGATAAACTCGTGTATGCCACCGCCGGATATGAAGGCGCCATGGCCTTAGCATACGAATATCCGTCTGATCCGAATATTAAATATATGGTCAACGCCTACGAAAACGCTGATTACACGGATCGTTCCAATCCGGTTTTATGGAGCTATATTAAGACTTACACCTATCGGCAGAATGGTGC
>JAQURW010000258.1 GCA_028715425.1 Candidatus Omnitrophota bacterium | reverse complement strand
CCCGATACACCTTTTCAAGCGTATGGCGGTTTAGCAAACCGCTGCCTTAAACCGGGCTAGGCTACCTCTCCGATTTGCTACAGTTTTTCGTTTGGCAAATCGCCCCGAAGTCTGTTGCGAAAATATCGAGTGTACTCACGAGAGATTTTCGCAACGTTTAGACGAGGGGCAACATCTTGCTTCTTATATCAAATTGTTTAGAAACTAACTCATCAAATCGTGACGATGTTTTGATTCCTGAGCCATACACGTGCTTCGCAAAATTGCGCTTCCTATTGTACCACATTTCTCTTTTTAAACCAGTACTCATCGTTGTCAAAACCGACCGTGCGCGGTTGCAATATCTTTGCATTCGTCCCGAATATATACCCCGACCCGTACAGGTCCCTGCACCAGTATACAAGCTCTTTCCATATATAATAGACCGGATACTCCCAGAGCGGCGGAGACACCCTGCGGACCTCGTAGGTAACATAGTCATGATTCACCTTGACCCTGACATAATGAAGGAACCCGCCGTCGGAGTCCGGTATCTCGGTCACCATGCCGCCCCCGCCGGTCACGATATAATCCACGCCGTCAAAACGCTCATGCTTGAACATATGCTTATGGCCGCAGAAGACCATCCTGACCTTGTATTGCGCGCATAACTTCCGGAAATGGTACGCCCAGGGCATATCGTCCATATTATACCAGTCCTGCTGGTAAGGGCTGAACGGCGGCTTATGCATGATGACAAAAATATTATCATAGTCGATGCCTCTTTTGAGCTGCCCCTCGAACCACACGAACTGAGCATCGCTCAACTCGCCGGCTTCATTGTCGAGCACGATAAAGAGGGAATTACGGTCCGTAAAGGCAAACTCTTTTTCGCCGCAGAATTCCTTGAATAGTGTCCGATCATCATGATTGCCGAGAGCAGACACGACCGGATATTTGATCAGGGCCTCGAGCTTCTTATAGGCCTCGAACTGCGTCCGCTCGCCGTCCCACGAAACATCCCCGACGTTTATGACAAAATCTATCGGCGCCTTGCGGAAACGGTCCTCCCTGTTCATATGCCATATCTCTTTTAACGTAGCGGCATCGTTCAAAAAAAGCCCTGCATGATTGTCCCCCATGACAATAAAAGAAAAATACGGCCCTTTATTATCCGCGAGTTTCGCGACAGCGTCTTCATTCTTGCCGGCAGAAGGTACCGGCCCGGTCATCCAGAATCGCACGAGCGGAAGAAAAGAATAGACCAGCATTGCCAGGATAACGACCGCTAAAAGAGTTTTTGTTCTTCTTTTCATAGGAACCGCCCCTCCCTCTTATCCTGCCGGCACTTCGGGCCGTGTCGTGCTGACAAGGGCCTCGGCCAGTTTTTTCCTGCGGAATTTGCGCGGCATGACATACAGGCCGTCTTTTTCGATGATCTCGCCGCCCTTTAAAGGACGGCCGAGCTCCCTGATGCACCATTCCGACAAGGTCGGCACCGGGCCTTCCTTGAATTTCCCCTGCCAGTTGAGCCCGACGGTAAAGAGCACCGTATTCATGGCAACGCCGCCGCCTATGATCCATGCCGCGCCATAGGCATGGATATGCGTAAGCGGCCGGTCGAATTCGTCCTCGATCTCACCCACAAGCTCTTCTATGATGTCCTCCATCGTCACCATACCGAGGACATGCCGGTTTTCGGAATAAACGATGACGATATGCGCTTTTTCCTGCATCATCTTTTCGAGAAGTTGCGAGAGCGGCATTTCCTCCCGGACATTCATGATCGGCCGCACGATGCCTTTCAAGGTCGCCGCACCGGGATTTGCCTTAACGGCAACGACGATATCCTTAAAATTGACATACCCCTGGATAGTCTGGGGATCGTTCTCCCTGGTGGAAACGGGAAAACGGGTATGCATATCGAGATGCGCCCTTAAAAAGGCATCCATGAGCGACGAATCCTGAAACAACATCGATATATCCGGCGCCGGGGTAATGATCTCGCGGACCGGCCGTGTCGCAAGATGCGCCGCCGCCAATACGATCTTTTCCTCGCGCGCGCCGAAGAGACGCGACGAACGCGCCAGAGAAGCCGCAGCAATAAGTTCGTAGAGGCCGTGCCGTGCCTCGTTGATGTTCGTGACGGTCCATTTCTGTTTTCCGTAGGCGACCAGGTATTTTGTTATTTTTTCTATAAGACCGACCAGCGGCGTCAAGACCTTAAGAAAGACCCTCATCGTCGGAGAAAGGGAGAGTACTACCCACTCTTTGTTGTGAAGCCCCAGCATCTTGGGGACCAACTCGGCGAATATGATCATTATGATACCCAGGGGAATAATGAAGAACAACATCGCGAAGAGGTTGGCAAGCGGCATTGACACATGCAGGCTATCATGGAGGAACGGCGCAAAACCCGTTTCAATGCCTGCACCGCCGGTGGCAGCCGCGCATACGCCGGCCAGCGTTATGCCGATCTGTATCACCGTAAGGCTCGCCTCCATATGTTCTTTCATATAGGAGGCCTCAAGGGAACCACGTTTTTTCTCGCCCAGAAGGAACCCCAGGCGTGTCTTTGAAATAGAGGCCAGCGCCATCTCGTAGGCCGCGAGAACGGCGTTCAAGACAAGCATTAATGCTATAACAATGAGTTCATATCCGAATGGCATAGTTGAAACTCAACAGGCTTACGTCCGTGAAATCTGTCCTTTCGCTTCGGCAAAACCTCCGGCTTCGCCGTGAGGCGAGCGAAAACCCCGCCGAAGTCCCGCCACCGCAGGCGGAAAAGGACGGCGCATTAAAATGAACCGTCGTCTGAGCCCAGAAGCTTTTGGGTTTCAGGCGCGGGCAGAACCTGGACATCTTTTAACTTGCGTTCTATTGTCCGGCTCTTCTTAGCCGCGTCTTCGATGGTATTGGACGCAGCCTGGAGCTGTTTATTCGTGCGTTCCAACATCTCCCCGAATTTCCCGAACTCGGTCTTCACAATACTTAAGAGGTTCCAGACTTCGCTCGACCGCTTTTCAATGGCGATCGTCCTGAATCC
>JAQURW010000072.1 GCA_028715425.1 Candidatus Omnitrophota bacterium | reverse complement strand
CGAGATCCACGGACATTATTATTCCGTCCAACGATTCATGCCGGCCGCAAAGGAAGGAACACCGCAAACAGCGACCGCCAAGCACTGGGACGATGCGGTACGGGCAATGGTAGACCTGCATGCGGCCTTAAAGGATCGCCATGTAGGCACCGAAGCAACATCGCCTCCGCATGACCCGCGCGCCTATCAGTACCGCCAGCAGTATATCGATTTTTATACCGCGATAACCGAAAGACAGGCGTCGGGTGTTCAACCCGGACCCGCCGAAAAACTTTATCTCGACCTTTATCCGGTGATCATGAAACAACTTGATATCCTCGAAGAAGGGCTGTCCCCGCGTGCCTATGACGCCCTTCCCCGCCAGCTTATACACGGAGACCTCCGGTTCAAGAACATGTTTTTTACCGAAGATGACCAGCTGGAATATCTTTTTGATTTCGGTCATGCCGGCTATGCCCCGCGTATCCGCGATTTTGTAGGCCTTTTTATTTACAATACCGGCATCCCGTTCGATTACGAAAGGCTTGTAGAAAGCGTCGCGCTCTATAACCGCCTGTCTCCCACGCCTCTTTCAGACGAGGAGATCAAGGCCATTCCCGAAGTGCTTAAGGGGGTGTGGCTCAGGTTCATCCGCTTATTCTTCTGGGAATCGCCTGACTTCGGGATAGCGAGACTTAACGGGACCCCCTCGTTATTCCAAAACGTACAAAAGAAGCTGAGTGACCTCTCGCATCTGGCAACGGAATTCCCTGACGCAGCCTCGCGGGAAACATTCTTATTGAGGGTAAAAGAAGACGTTGCCCCGAAGGTGGTCCAGGCGCCGGGCCTTGCCGCGGCCGATTCGAAGACAGACTGGGCGGGCTGGATAGAGCTTATGAAGGCCTTTGACCAAAAAGTCCTTGAGATGGCCGAACGACAGCTTTTTAACGGCGCGGCGAGCATGATCAATATACCTATCAGCGAAGAATTCGCCGACAGGATCTTCGCGTTATACCAGAGCGCCGCGACGCAAGAAAAGGCGGAATTGGCCTCCTTAGTGATGTCCCGCCAATTAGGGAATATCCGGATAAACCTTTTCAAGGATAATGCCGAAGGCAGGCAAAGATTAGAAGAGATGATAAACGCCAGCGGCATCACCAAAAAGCAAGAAAGGGTAGTCACCTTTGCCTATCAAAAAGAAGGCGCCAGGAGAGATACCAAACTGGAAACGCTGTCCTACGTTATTTATATGACGGGTGAAGTCGGCCGAACAGCCACGCCGATAGGCACCTGCGGGATGACAGGAGTTGAATATCTGAACCGTTCCGATCTCATGGAGCGCCAGGAAAAAGACATCGACAAGATAAACCTGTCCACCGAGCGCTTCGTCAGAGGCCTGGCAGCGATGGCCGGAACAACCGATTACGAGGCCTTCATGGAGGAGATCGCCGGGAAGGATCCCAAAAGCGGCATACGCCAATTATTGACAACCGGCCTTATACTCATCAGGATACGGCCGATCGATACGCGGGAGATCGTAGAATTCCACAAACGCGAAGCCGAGATCTTACGAGCCCTGTAACCCCTACCCTTGGCTTTTCTCCGTGATCACAAGAGCCGTCTTTATTTTGTTTATACCGGACACACCGATGCCGATCGCGATCACGCAATAAACAAAAAGCGCCGTTTCGGCCAGGAGAAACGCATAACGGCACAGCTCATGCCCGGCATATGTCTCCATGCGCGCATATGCCCATAAACGGCCGGCTAAAAACAACAGCGCCAGGCCGAGCGCCGCCAGAGCGGCCGGGAACCGCCATAACGCCTTCACCGACGGGATCCCCCTGCTCAATAACAAAAAAGCGGAGAATGACATAACCGCGTACCAGATAATACCGGCAGTGTGACTAAACGGAACTGCCGGTGCCAGGGCCTCCTTGCCGAAGGGAGTACCGGCAAAATAAAGATATATGGCGTGTGCCGGAACGCGCCACAGCGCATCCAAACAGCACAAAAATGCGGCAGTATCCGTCAGGATATACGGCAATCCGAAACTGACCGAATGTTGTATGTATCTCAGGACGGCGTTCCGGTCAGAAGAAGCCGCATCCGTTACAAAGCATGAGACCAGGGCCTTGCCGTCCCGGACCGTACGGTTCTTTACCTCAACCATAAGCTGAACCGGCTTGCCGAAAACCCGAAGGCGAAAACTGACCGTAAAAAAACGGGAGAGAGCGTCCGCAATTTTAGGATCGCCGATAGTCAAACCGACCCCTTCCGCGCTCAGATCGCGCAGCACCGCCTTGACGGGCCTGCAATCTCCCTGCCGTATCTCGGCGGGCATATTCGCCGGGACACGCAAGAAGACACGCCTGTTCTCTCGGCTAAGTTGAGGCTGACCGGTCATGGCAGATCACGAAAATAGCGGCTTAAGACGTTCTTCCTGATGAGGGCGCAATTCTCCGGGGGCAGCGAATAAAAATCCTTTTCGGTCCTGAAAAAAATATTGTCGGGCCGCTCTTCGACTATCCAGCCGCGAAGGACGCTCCCGCTTTTCAGGCAGATAATATCCTCATCAAGTATCGAGCCGATCTTTACCTGCAAGAAACCGGGTTGGCCGCAAAAATATGACGTAACGATAAGAGCTGCCGCGGTCAGGAATCCGAGCACGAATGCCTTCATGCAAACCCCCTTTTGGAGATATTGTACCCTTAAAAAGGGTTTTGCGCAAGGACGGGCCCTGCCATCCCGGATGAAAATACTTCCTATAGTTAAAGATAATAATGATATAATACTGCGCATGAAGCCGCTTATCTTCATGATAATCCTGGCACTCACCGCTGCAACAACAACCGTTGTTTACCACAAAACGCAGAGCGCAGACATAGCCTATTTTAAAGCGCACCGGTATTTTGACCGCGGCAAATACGAGGAAGCGATCCCGTTATATAAAAAGGCGCTGGCCATAAAAGGGCCCGATATAGATTCGCTCAAAGATCTTGCATATTCATACCAATATACGGGAAGGCATCAGGAAGCGCTGGCAACGTTCCTCACGCTCCTTCCCTATACGCCTCAGGACGCGGGCATAAAAAAAGCCGTCGCAGAGACCTACTCATGGACGAAGAATTACCGGAAGGCCATAACGTTCTACGAGGACGTCTTAAAGACAACCGGCGATGCCGATGCGGCCCTAAAACTTGCCGAGGTATTTCTGTGGGACAATCAATACGACAAGGCCATAGAACTTTCGCGCGCCATTCTCGAAAAAGATCCGCAGAATGCCAAGGCAAAACTGATATTGGCCAAGGCGCTTCATTTTTCAGGCAAGGCCGAGGAGGCAGCCAAACTCTACCGGGAAGTCCTCCGAGACGCTGCGATAAGGTTTGACAGCCGGGATGAGGAGAACATACAAAAACTCCTCGGCGAGGCCTCCATGATAGCCAAAGACTATCCGGGCTCGATCAAAGAGTACCGGGACGTTCTGAAAAAGAACCCGGAGGATGCGGGGGCACGCCTGGCACTTGCCGATATTTTAAGCTGGGAACAAAGATACGATGAGTCCATAACGGAATATCTGAAAATCCTGCGCGAGGAGCCCGGCGACCTCCGGACGAAAGAAAAACTCGCCAATGTATATCTCTGGAATAAAGACTACGCAAATGCCGAGAAACTTTTCAAAGAGATCCTGCGCGATCATCCCGACGATCAAAACATAGAGGCCATGACCGGACAGATACTTACCTGGCAGGGAAAGTATCCCGAATCCATAGGCTATTTCGAGGGCATACTTGCGAAAGCCCCCGATAACCTGGCGGCCGCGGAAGACCTGGGCGATGTCCTGAGCTACACGGGAGAATTCCCAAGGGCCATATCCCTCTACCGGAAAATCCTGGCAGCGAAAAAGGACACTGCGGTAAAAAGAAAATTGGCAAGGGTATTGAGCTGGGTGAGGCAGTACGGAGAATCCGTCAAACTTTATAACGAGCTCCTTGCCGACAAAGAAGACGCGGCCGTAAGGCTTGAAAAGGCGCGCGTCCTGGGCTGGGCCAAGGATTACGACAACTCGCTCAAAGAGTATCGGACGATCCTCTCGAACGGTTATGACGCGGCCGTATGGCTCGAAATGAACGCCAAGGCCGCCTACTGGAACAACAGGGTCATAAAGGCTATCAGGTTTTACAAAGATCTGCTGGAACAAAACAGCCGGGACACAGAGGCGATGTTCGACCTTAGCCAGATCTACGCCCATAACCGGATGTGGAAAGACGCGATAACGGCATTCAAACGCATACTGGCCGTCGAACCGGGCCATTACCGCGCACAAAAAGGACTCGAAAAAACCGAACTGGTCTCGAACCATCTTCTGTGGAAAAACGGCTACGAATTCACCGAAGCCGACAGCCAATCAAGGGACATGGACATACGCAAACACACGGTCTTTAACACGTTCGGCTATCCCGTAAACGGTAATCTGAACATCGGTGCCGTCTATAACGTAACGGACAGGATGTTTGCCGATTTCAGCGACGTGATCGAGAACAGGGCGAGGATACTGTTACAGTACGCCGACAATCCGTACGGCTGGGCCGAGGGGTTCTATGACATCATCGCTTACAATAAAGACATAAGCGCCATCCATACCTTCGGAGGCGCCGCCGCGATAAGGCTCGTCGATCTCGGCACATTCGCCTTTAAGTACGAGCGGGAACGCCTGGAAAACTCAAGCACCGTTATCAGGAACCATTATTACGGCGACGGCCTGAAAGAAAGGATCGATATCGACCTCACCAACCGCTTGAAGATCGGGGCCGACTGTTTATACGAACACTATTCGGACTCGAACGAGAGGTTCGAGCCGGGGTTCGACGCCCGGTATTATTTCTCGCTCGATCCCTTGAGGCTCTCGGCCACATACCGCTATTTCTTCAGGGAATTCAAGAATAAAGTGCCTGAATATTTTTCGCCGAAAGGCTTTACGACCAACACGGTCGAGTTCGACTGGCGCCATTACCTGAATAAGGAAGAGATTTTTTTCGGCGCGGACGATATCTATTACGAGGCCGGATACGCGGTTTCCGTCGATTCGCAAAGTATCGTCAGCCACCGTTTTAGCGGCGAACTGAACTGGGACGTCAATAAACGGCTGAACCTGAACGTCAGGGGATCGTTCACGAATACCAGCTGTAGTGTCTATCGCGACAGCGATATTATTTTTTCCCTGAAATATTATTTTTAAACCATGGAACACGGCAAAGAAATTTTTATTAAAATAATCGTCGTCATAACGATCCTCGTAAGCCTGGCCTACGTGGCCGTGCGCACCGCGCTCTTTTTATTTGCCGATTACACGGCCGTAGAAAAATTGTTCGCGGTCATGCTTATCGCCGGCGATCTCTTCATCATACTGCATAGTATCGGCTACGCGGCAAATCTCCTGACGCTCTATACGAACAGGGACCATGAACGCACGCCAAAGGCCGGCATGCCCTCCGGAGATCCCCCATCAGTCGCGCTCCTGGTCCCTGCGCGGCATGAGCCGCGGGAAGTCCTGGAACGCACCTTTACGTCCTTAAAAAACATCAATTACGCGAATAAGCATGTCTACTTTCTCGACGACAGCTCCGAGGAAAAATATAAGCATGACGCCGAAACCCTGGCCCGGGCTATGGGCGTAACATTGTTCGGGCGCGCCGAACGCCACGGCGCCAAGGCAGGCATCGTGAACGACTGCCTGAAGACCCTGACCGAGGATTATATCGTCATATTCGACGCGGACCAGAATCCCCTCCCTGAATTCCTGAACGTTCTCATCCCTCTTATGGAAAACGACAAAAGGCTTGCCTTTATCCAGACCCCGCAGTTTTACTCGAATATCGACCAGAGCCGCGTGGCGCGGGGCGCCGCATTCCAGCAGGCGGTCTTTTACGAATATATCTGCGAAGGAAAAAGTTCCGGCGGCGCCATGTTCTGCTGCGGGACCAACGTCGTATTCAGGCGGCAGGCGCTTCTTGAGGTCGGCGGGCTCGACGAATCGACGGTGACCGAGGATTTCGCCACGTCCCTCAGGTTCCATGCCCGCGGCTGGAAGTCCCTTTATTATAACCATGTCTATACCTTCGGGATGGGGCCCGAAGACCTTGCGGGATATTTTAAACAACAGTTCCGGTGGACTACCGGCACGATATCGGTCCTGAAAAAGATCCTCTGGCGTTTTCTTACCCGGCCGTTCTCCCTGACGCCGATCCAGTGGTGGGAATATCTCTTGTCAGGCTCCTATTATTTTATCGGCATAGCGTTTTTCTTCCTGATGATCTGCCCTCTCACCTACATCTTTTTCAAGATCCCGTCCTTTTTCGTGCAACCGGAGATCTATTGCCTTTCCTTTATCCCTTATTTTGTGCTTTCGATAGGCGTATTCTATTTCCTTCTCGGAAAAAGGAACTACAAAGTGCGGGACCTTTTCCTGGGCCAGCTCCTGGCATCGATCACTTTTTCCGTTTATATAAGGGGCGCCGTTACCGCCCTCCTCGGCATAAGGACGCCCTTCGGCGTCACGGAAAAAAAGAAAGGACGGGCCATAAGCCCCTGGAGGTTATGGCCGCAATTCTCGATGTTATTCATAAACTTCATCGCGTTTGTCTGGGCCGTCAACCGGTTCATCTACGAGCTGAATCCCGCGGTTATCGTCAACGGTATCTGGATGTTCTATTACTTCATGGTCCTCTCCGGTATATTTTATTTTAACCGCGATGACGTAAGAGAACTTGCTTGTAAAGTCGTGCCTAACAGGTTAAAATATGAGTACAAAATCCTGGGCATGGCCGAACATTATGACGAAGGGACCTGGAAAACCTGCATAACGATACGGTTGCCCGAGAGGCTCGCCAAAGGCACGTTGGTCATGATCAAGCTCTTCGTGCCCAAAGGCAATGAGGCTATTATATTTGACGCGAGCGTCATCGATTCGGCCGTACGAAAAGGTTTCGGCGGGTTCCCTACCAATTTAGGCGTCGTCACCATAGCCGAACGGGATAACGTAAAACTAAAAGAGGCCCTGCAATAGATGATCCAAAAGGAAAAGTTGATAAAAAACCTGGAAGAGCTTGAGCGCCTCGGAAAGACCGCTCTTCCGCTCCTGAACAAACACGTATCGTCGGCGCTCTTTTTCAGCGACCTGGGCCGGAAGGAGCAACATGCGCTCCTGGAAAAGTTTCAGGCCATGACGGTCGTCCAGACAAAACATATCGAGATCATCGGCCAGATCAAGAACGAGATCCTGCGAGGCAAAAAAGATGTTTACTAACGACGATTATCGCAACTATTTCGGCGAGCTGGAGGATGTCTGTAAAAAGAGCCTGGAAGTATATACGGACCTGTTGAACCAGCTGTCCGACCAGTCAATGCGCAACAAACTGTTTATGCTCGCCGCCGAAGATATGGACAGTTTTAATTTTATTGCCGAGACAAAGAAAAAATATTTTCAATAAGCGCCCGAAAGGACCCGGCCATGCCCGAGAAAAAAAAGATCCTTATTGTCGACGACAGCCAGGACATGCGCGCAATCCTGTCCATGCGCTTGACCATAAACGGTTACGGGGTGATAATGGCCGAGGACGGCCAGGAGGCGCTCTATAAAGTCAAAGAAGAAAGCCCTCACCTCGTGATCCTTGACCTTATGCTTCCCAAGATAGACGGATACGAAGTCTGCAGGATGCTCAAGTTCGACGACAAGCTTAAAAACATTCCGGTCATAGTGCTTTCGGCGCTGGACCAGCAGGACGAGCGAGAAAAGGCCGTAGGATGCGGTGCTGACGCCTATTTCATAAAACCGTTCGACCTGGAACTGCTATTAACCAAGATCCGCAGCCTCATTTTATAACATCAAGGTGCCCGTATGCATATGCGAACGCTTAATGCCGCGAGACCGATAGTGACCGCAGCCGGCGCGGGCCTGGTAGTGATCCTTGCCGTCTTCGCGGTTGCCGGCTGTCATAACAATAGCGCCCTACGGCCGGAAGGAAATCTTAAACGGGTTTCCATAGCATTTCAAAGCTGGGTAGGGTACGGCCCGCTATACCTCGCCCAGGAAAAAGGTTTTTTTAAAGACGAAGGCATAGAGATGGTATTCGTCGATGAACAGCTCGACTCGGCCAGACGGGACGCCTTCAAGGCAGGCATGCTTGATTTCGAAGGCGGGACCCTGGACCTCCTGGTGACCAAAAGGGCACAGGATACACCGGTAGTAGCTGTCATGGCATTGGACCTGTCGTACGGCGGCGACGGCATCGTAGCAACCGACGATATTAAAAAACTGGAAGACCTGGTCGGTAAAAGAGTAGCCCTTACCCGCGACGACGTGAACGAAATGTTCATTTCGTACCTCTTCTATGAGGCGGGACTGCCGCTGGATACGATGACCTTTATATTCCGCGCGCCCGAAGATGTCGCCCGGGCCTTTTTAGACGGCGAGGCGGACGCGGCAGTAACATGGGAACCGTGGCTTTCAAGGGCCCTCGGCCGCCCCCATACGCATATCCTCCTCTCGAGCAAAGACAGACCCGGTATCATCATCGATACCTTGAACGTCCGGGATGACCTGATAAAAAACGATCCCCGTCTTGTCAAAGGGGTCATGCGCGGCTGGTTCCGGGCGGTAGACTATTGCTATGAGCACCCCGCCGAGTCAAGCGCGATCATCGCGCCGTATTACGGCATCAAGGCCGCGGAATACTTAAACCAGATCAAACGCCTGAAATGGAGCGGTTATAAGGAAGAGGTCTTTTTCGCGGGGCAGCACAAGCTTGCCAAGGTCTTTGACGCCATCGTCAAGATCAAATTCATGAATAAAAGAATCCAGGAGATGCCCGACGCCGAACGCGCGATAAACACGGCCCTCCTCAAAGGACTCTATGAAGATAGCCGCTAAGATAAGTCTTTCCTTTTTGATCATCGTCATGCTCTTTACCGTTATCAGCGCCTCATTTTTCTACGGGATAGCCAAGAAAGGCCTGGAGAAGACGATATACGCGGAGTTAAAATCGACCGCCATGTCACGGGCAGAGCACATCGAGACCTATCTTGAGATGCTCAAGCTCGCCGTAAATCAACTGTCAAAAAGCGTGGTCCTGGAGAACTTCCTGAAAACCGCAGACGACCCGGCAGCCTTTGCCATCGCCATGACACGTTTGAAAAGGACCCAGGAGGCCGACCCCGCTATCTACGAATTCCTGCTCCTGGACGAAGCCGGCAAGGTCATCGCCTCCAGCAATAAAAAAAGCGTCGGTTCCGACAAATCGACCGATGCCCTTTTCCTCGGGAGCCAGAAGGGGACCTATATCAAGGACGCCTATCTCTCGGACATCCTGAACGAGCCCCTGATCGCCGTCTCGGCGCCGTTTTTGGACAGCACATCGGGAAGACTGCTCGGCGTCCTTGCCGCGCGGGTGAGGCTTTCGGACCTCTACAAAATAACCACCGAGACGACGGGCCTCGGGGCGACCGGCGAGATATACATCGTCAACAGATACAGCTTCATGATAACGCCGTCGAGGTCCTTAAAAGATACGTTCCTGAAACAGAAGGTCGATACCCCGAACGTCAGCGATTGCCTTCTCCACCGGACAGGAAAGATGATGGACCAGGACAATGAACCCGTCATCGTCTGCCGCGATTATCTGGGCACCCCGGTCCTGGGGACCCACATATACCTGCCGGAAATGCAGTGGTGCATCCTGGCAGAGATCAGCATACAAGAAGCCATGGCGCCGCTAAAAAAAATACGTATCCTTTTCACGGTAGTCGTATGCCTGATACCGCTGGCCACGTGGCTCGTCGGGTTATTTTTTGGCCACATGATCAGCGAACCTATCTATAAATTGCATCGCGGCGCTGAGATCATCGGCGCCGGAAATCTTGATTACAAGGTCGGGACCGGGGCCAACGACGAGATCGGCCAGCTTTCGCGCGCGTTCGACGCGATGACCGAGAACCTGCAATACTCCACCGCTTCGATCGAGCGCTTGAACCGCGAGATAACCGAACGAAAAAAACTGGAGGAAAAGCTCGCCACCATAGCGCAGGAATGGGAGACCACCTTCAATTCCATCAATGATCTTGTCTCGATACAATCCGCTAAGGATAACTCCTTAATGAAGGTCAATAAGGCCTATGCCGAATTTTTCAAAATGAAACCCGAGGACATTATCGGTATGAAATGTCATAAGATCGTTCATGAAACGGACGCCCCGTGTTTAGGATGCCCTCACCAGGAGACGATAAAGACCAGGCAGTCCTCCCGGTTGGAATATTTCGAAGAGCGGTTCGGCTTATTCCTCGAGGTATCCACCTACCCGATATTCGACAATCATCATGAAGTCATAGCAACGGTCCATATCGTCAAAGACATAACCCAGCGAAAAAAGGCCGAGGCGGCCGCGAAAGAGGCCGTCGAGGTCAAGTCCCGGTTCACCTCGATGGTATCCCACGAACTAAGGACCCCTCTTACGGCCATAAAGGAAAGTATTTCCCTCGTCCTGGACGGGACTACCGGCGCGTTGAATGACGAGCAAAAAGATTTTCTGGAGATGTCGAAGAGGAATGTCGACCGCCTCGCGCGCCTCATCAACGACGTCCTCGAATATCAGAAACTGGAAAGCGGCAAACTTGTATTCACTATCGAGGAACACGATATCAACGAGGTCATCAAGGAAGTGCAGGACATGATGCTTTCGGCGGCTAAGCCCAAGGGGCTGGCTATCATCCTGGATCTCGACGGAACGCTGCCCAACGTGAAATTCGACCGCGATAAGATGATACAGGTCCTGACCAACCTGGTCAATAATGCCCTTAAATTCACGGACAAGGGCTCCATCACGCTCATATCCAGGAAAATGGGTAATGTCGTTCGGCTGACGGTCAAAGATACGGGGCCCGGGATCAGGAACGAAGACATCCCGAAACTCTTCACCGCATTTGAGCAACTGGAAAAAGGAAAAGACCGAAAGACAGGAGGCACGGGCCTCGGGCTTGCTATCTCCAAGGAGAACGTCGATAAA
>JAQURW010000071.1 GCA_028715425.1 Candidatus Omnitrophota bacterium | reverse complement strand
CGTAGACACAGGCAGAATCGACCTCACGCATAAAACGCATGGCGTGCGCATAATTCGCCGTTACGATCGCGTCCGAATGCATGGAACCGTAGGTCCCTATATGCATAATTGCCTGATCCAGCGAATCGACCACACGCACCGACAGGATCAGCGCAAGATATTCCTCATACCAGTCAGCTTCGGTTGCCGCCTTCATGCCTTTAACGATCGATCGGGTGACAGCGCACCCGCGCAGCTCGACCGAAGCGCTTTTGAGCCGCTTGGCCATATGCGGTAAAAAGCGAGCGGCAATATCCTTATGCACCAGGAGCGTCTCCATGGCATTACAGACCCCCGGCCTTTGGACTTTCGCGTTATAAACGATCTCTTCGGCCATGTTCAGATCGGCTTCCTCATCCACGTAGACGTGACAGACGCCTTTTGCATGTTTGATCACCGGGACCTTTGCCTTTTCGACGACCTCCCGGATAAGCGATTCGCCTCCCCGAGGGATAACAAGATCGATAATCCCGGACATGCCCAGCATGATATCGACGGCCTTGCGGTCGGTAGTATCGATAAAATTGACCGCAGAGGCAGGCAGCCCGGCTTTCACACCAGCGTCTTTAAGCACGCGAACGATCGTTGTATTCGACCTCATCGCTTCGCTTCCGCCGCGCAGGATAAGCGCATTGCCGCTTTTTAACGATAGCCCGATACAGTCGGCCGTCACATTCGGCCGCGCCTCATAGATGATGCCTATGACACCTATAGGCACCCGCATCCTGCCGATTAAAAGCCCGTTCGGCCTCTTGACCGCGTGCTCTATCGCGCCGACCGGGTCGGGCAAAAGCGCTACTTCGCGCAAGGTTTCAACCATCCCCCTGACCCTTGCGTCTGTCAGCGTCAAACGGTCCTTAAGCGCAGGCGGTACCCTTTTTTGCGCGGCATCCTTGACATCGCCAAGGTTGGCGCGGAGAATTTCTCTTTTGTTCTTATCGAGGCCGTCAGCCATCGCCAGTAAAATATTGTTTTTGACATCGCTCGACAAGGAGGCCATGTCAGCCCGGGCTTCTTTTGCCTTTTGTGCCATTGCATAAAGCGCCTTCTTCATGTCCATAGCGTCATCCCCTTTCATCTCACAAAAGGATCATATTATCGATGTGTATGACCTCATCGTAATCCTTGTAACCCAAAATATTTCCGATATCTTTTGTCTTTTTCCCTTTTATTTTCTCAAGTTCCTGAGACGAATAATTCGTTATACCGCGCGCTATCTCGCGGTTGTGCGTATCGGCGATAGTGACCGAGTCGCCTGCTCCGAAGGTACCTTTGACGGACACAATACCGGCCGGGAGAAGACTTTTATGTCTTTCGGCGAGGGCCAAACGCGCCCCGGCATCGACAACCAGCGTACCCTTGGGTTTAGACCCGAACCCGATCCAGCGTTTCTTAGCGTTATACCGGACCGCATGGGATTTGAAATGAGTATAAACTCCCTGTCCCTTTATGATATTGATTACCATGTCCTCGCGCTTGCCGTTCCCGATAAAACATTCGATGCCCGACTTGACCGCAAATTCACAGGCCGCCAGCTTCGTGGCCATGCCCCCCGAGCCGAGTTCGGAACGCGACCGTAGGACCAGGGAATGAATATCTGCGGATATCGCATGAACGGTCTTAACGACCGATCCCGAGGCATCCAATAAACCGTCGACGGTTGAAAGTATAATAAGGCCGTCCGCAGAGACCAGGTCCGCAACCAGGCTCGATATGCGGTCGTTGTCGCCGCATTTGATCTCTTCCGTAGAAACAGTATCATTTTCGTTGATAATCGGTACGGCTTTATGCGCAATAAGGGCATCGATCGTATAACGGATATTGAGGTACCTTTTCCGGTCATCAAAATCGGCCTGCGTTACCAGTATCTGCCCGGCACGATAACCTTTAGCCGACAGAAACTTATTATAAGTCTCCATTAAATGAGCCTGGCCGATCGCGGCAAGTGCCTGCAGATCGCTCAAGCCATTGGGCTTACGTTTCATACCGACAAGGCCGAGCCCTGAGCCGATCGCGCCGGACGACACCAGAAGGACTTCCCTGCCGCCATCAAGGAGGACTGCGATCTGACGCACCAGATCGCGCACAACGCCGTCATCCAATACCCCGCCCTTGTCGGTCAGCACCCCGGTACCAACTTTAATAACGATCCGTTTCATGTCAGGCCCCCTGCAATCTCAAAAACATGCTTAATAAGATCAGGTATCCCTTCGCCGGTTACCGCCGAGATCGGATAAACATCCTGTCCCAGCTTCTTACGTATTTTCGCGACATTGTCCATAGCCCCCGGCACATCGATCTTACTCAATACAATAACGCGTTTCTTGTCTGTAAGCCCGCGCCCGTACCGGGCAAGTTCGTTCGTTATCGACTCATAATCCGCCGACGGGTCCGGCCGCTCAAAACCGCTTACATCAACCATATGGAGCAGTATCCGCGTTCGTTCGATGTGCCTCAAGAACCGGTCGCCGAGCCCCCGTCCTTCATGCGCACCCTCAATAAGGCCCGGCATATCGGCAAAGGTCAGAACGTCACCTCCGTGCGTGACCATCCCCAAAAAAGGCCGTTTAGTCGTAAAGGGATAATCCGCGATCTTGGACCTGGCGCGCGAGATACGCGAGATGAGCGTCGATTTCCCGGCATTTGGATATCCTATGATCCCGACGTCAGCTATCAGTTTAAGCTCAAGCGTGATCTCTTTTTCATCGCCGGGCTCTCCCGGTGTCGCATCCTTAAAACGGGAATTCCCCCGGCCGCCTTTTCCGCCGCGGGCAACAATAACGGTTTCGCCTTCCTCAACCAGGTCGCGCATAACAAGATCTGTCGCACTGTCTTTGATTATCGTACCGCAGGGGACCAGGATTGTAAAGTCTTTACCGCGGCGTCCGGTCTTATTGTTCGAGCTTCCGTGTGTTCCGCCCTCGGCCTTAAAGTTCCGCGTATAATGGAAATCGAGCAGGGTCTGGATATGCCTGGATGATTTAATGATAAGATCGCCGCCGTCGCCGCCGTCGCCGCCGCAGGCTTTGCCGTGCTTGAATACCCTTGACGGAAAGAATGCCGCGCATCCCTTCCCGCCACGGCCGGCTGTAACGCGAATTCTGGCTTGATCGATAAAACTCATAGGTTGAGAGTTGGGTATATTCGGTGCGGTCGGCTAAACAATTATGCAGGGATTACGCTGACGATCCTCTTACCGGTAAACCGGATTTTTCCGTCGATCTTTGCGAACAGCGTAAAGTCTTTTCCCATACCGACGTTTATCCCCGGTTTGAACGGGCTGCCGCATTGCCGAACGATAATATTGCCGGCCCTGACAGTCTGCCCCTGGTACATCTTCACGCCCCGGCGCTGACCGTTCGAATCCCGTCCGTTCTTGCCGCTGCCGGCTGCCTTTTTATGAGCCATTGATGTCTCCTTTAGGGAATATGTATTTCTTTTACCTTAAGCACCGTTATATCCTGGCGATGCCCGACCATGCGCGTATAACTTTTTTTGGACTTATATTTGAACGCAAGGACTTTTTTATCGCGGCCGTGCGACACAACCTCACATTCGACCGACGCATCTTTTATATAGGGCTTTCCTATATGATAGGCGTGATTTTTTAATGCAAACAAGACATTCGGAAGTTTTACGGTATCTCCTACCTTGGCATCCATCCTGTTTACCGAAAAATCAACGTCCTTTTCGACTTTCTCCTGTCTGCCTGATACATCTATAATAGCGTACATAAGACACCCGGTCCTTTCACATTTTAAGAAGTTATACTTATATCATATACTTGCCGCACTGTCAAGAATAGAATCAACGGTTCCAGCTTATCAGGCCAACGGTCGCGTTGGTACTCCCCAGATCGACCGTAGGGCTCTGATAGGTATAATGCACCAGGATCTGAAAATCCGAAAGATCGATGTCCCCTGCCGCAACGATCACCCCGTTAATGGACACGTTGGTCCTGCTTCCGCTCACAACAAAATTTTTTCGCGCGTAAAGCAGCGCTTCGTCTGTGCCGACTTGGCCGCTGGTTATCGTGATATTCCCTTGCCCGGCTGCCGCCCCATTGGCAACGATCATATTGTAATCGCCTGTTTTATGCTGCGTAAGCGAACCGGTTATCGCAATGGTCTTGGCTATAACGCCTCCGTAAAGATGGCACGTTCCCGAGAACGTCGCTGTCCCGTTCACAAAGACCAACCCGTTGTCAGGTTTGATATCCCCGCCGCTGAATTCATGATCGCCGCTGTAATAGAGGCCATCCCCACCCAGCGCGGGATCGGCCAGTTTACGATAATACGCATCATCGAAGGCCGGGAAGGTAACCTGGGCGTGCTTCCAGTCGGACTTGGTCGTCTTCGTCTTCCGCGGGAACGTGACACCGTTAGCGATTATGTAACAATCGGCGCCGTTCCCCACGTTGATGTACACATTGTCATTCGTGTAGGTCACGGTACCTGAGACCGACACATCACCCTGACCGTTGGCGGTATTGAGCGTACACATGTTGTTTGCGTGCAGATTACCGGTAATAACGACGCCGTTGTGAACCCCGCCGAGGCATATGACATTGTTGCCGCAGGACAATATATAACTGAGCGATGTCGGCGTTGTATCAACGATTTCCACAGCCGCAATTTTCGTGACATCCGGGCGACCGCCGCCTACGGCGATCCTCCCCTCAGACGACAACAACGAACGCCCCCCGGTTACTTGTTTTGTGACCGTATAGGTCCCGCCGCCAAACGTGCCGGTAACCGGAAAACTCACCGACGAAAACTGGGCAGCCATGTCCCCCAGTACCGCGTTGATCCCTGCCTCCGCAATATACAGAGCCTCGATGTTCAGCTCCAGTCTTTTAAGGACCATGACATCCGAAAGGATCATGTTAGACGAGGCCACCATCGCCAGGACCATAAGAAAACTCAAGGCAAGGATGCTGATAAAATTAGTGCCTTTTTTATTCAGGATACCGTTTCGCATGGTTATTTCCCCGTGTTACGCAGGACCATATCCTGCGTAAGTTGTGCGTCATAGGTCTTACCCTGCAGCGTTTCCTGGACCTGGACGCCGACCCTGATAGTTTTGGTGAGAGGAACACCGTCTACGGATAAACTGATGATCCCGTAATTCGGAGCCTGGCGAAGATAGCCGCTTATCTCGCATATCTTATCACTGCCCGGCCAATCGATGGTCACATTATCGATCCAGGGGCAGTAATTACCGGTCGCGATGCTTGCCGAGGGAATCAGAAAGCGCGAACATCCGCCCTCGGTACACGCCATAACACCCGAATGTTTATAATCGGTATCAGCTACGTTCACCGACGGGTGAGTACTGCATGTCCAGTATAAATTCAAAGCGAGGTCAGCTTTAAATTGAGCATATTCTCCGTCACCGATCGACAAACCGTGGGGATTTGATCCTGAACCTGCTATCGAGCCCCACGCCGAGGCGCCGGACATATCAGCATTATCGCTTGAGCGCGACTTGACCGATATCGTTGTATGAGCGGGCTTACTGTCGTTCCACCGGAGCGTATTAAATTCGGGACTCGTTACCTTTGTGTCAAAAACACCCGAGATAACGGAGCCGGTTGTATGCCAGGCTTCGAGAAAGCCTGCCACATATACATCCGGTGATTGCGAATATCCGGTCCAATCGACCTGAGTGGCATACGATTCCTCATCGATCAAATAGGATACCTTGCCGGAGGTCCCGGGCCAATAGCTGATATAATCTTCTCCGCTGTTATCGGCAATATGGAATGTTACAAAATAAGAATTTGCCGGATCCAGGGGATAAATGACCCAATCCGAATAAAAGGCATTCGGTTCCGACGGGTCCTGGGGATTATTAGGATCGATCGTCACGGATTGGGCAATTTCGCCGGTGGCCACGGTTCTAAAAAAAAGCTGCGAATGGTATGTCTGATATAAAGCCAGCTGAGTCAGGTCACTGGGGTCGTACTTCAATTTAGGGGTATCGCCGGCAGCGTCATCTTTGATATCAAGATACGCCTTCGAGATCGTAAGTTTTCCTGTCGAATGGGAATAAAACTTCACCCGCACCATATCACCCGATGCGACAACGTTACTTTGGCTTAAGGTTACCCGTATCGTCTTATTACGCATGGGAACGGTTCCGGGGTAATCCGTCTGAACACTCGTACCGAGCGGGCCGCTCGCCTCTACGGCCGCCTGCCAGGCGATGGTCTTTCCTTCAGAAACGTCCTTCAACTTCGCGTGCAAGTCATCCCCGTCAAGCGTGACATTATCCAGCGTAGCGCCGTCGAAGTTTGATTCTCGCCACAGGTCATAATAAACATTGAACGTAAGATAATCTGTTACCGCGTTGGCATCATACTCAAGGCAATTCTGTCCGCTCCAGAGAGAGTCAGGGCCGAGTTTCGTTGTCCCGTCGCCGCTTGAATCCTTTATTGTATCCAAAATGTCGTCATAGTCATTGATGACTTCCGCCTCGCGCTTTACGCCGCAGGGCGTTACGGAAAGCGTATCTATGCCGAATTCGTACCCTGATGAGTCAGCCTGTTTACCGGTGACCGTGAACGTCAGGTCATGATATCCGGACGTTAATTCGATGCACCCGAAACTCACGTTTACCCGCTGTTCCGTAGCATTATAACAATTAAATTCCTGTATCGCGGGAGCCAGGATCAGTGCGGCATTCTGGATCAACCGTTCATTTGGCGTACGCGGAACGACGACCTTCGTTGTGGCATGAGCGGAATTAAGAGCCGCTGTACCGTCGCCGTTGGTCACCACACTCGTTAACTGCGCATCCCGCTGTGTTTTATCGATAAGGACGCTGCTGTTATCCGTAAAAACAGTCCGGCGAAGTTCATTGTTGCCGGTCACCGGATTTTTATACGTATGGTATATTACGGATTGGTCCCAGGATATCGCACCTCCGCTCAGCGTATAGAAACCGTCTGCGTCTTGAGACGCTAACGGAAAGCTTATAGCCGTGAACGACGTACCGCCGATCGGATAACCGCTCATGTAGGTGGTGCTTGACAAACGTATCTCCTGCCTGATCGTCTCCATCGCGACCTCAAGATTTACATGCAAACGGTAGTGCACCCTCTCGATCGTCCAATTTTTATAGGTAAAGACCCATATCCCGATAATGGCGACAAATAAAAAACTCGTTATACCTGCTACCAACAGGAGTTCCGCCAGGCTTATCCCCCTCATCCCGGCCCGGCTTTGACGAAACATCATACGCATATGCAATTCTCCCTCATGTAAACAACGGGATTTGCAACATCAGGTCATTTTAACGAGAATCGATGAGATGGATATCGTGTGCGGCGATTTTTTCCCGAGTATCGAGTATGAGGCCGATACCTCGATCTTGGTCAAGCGCTGATTCTCATTAAAATTCGTGGTCACCGTCGTTGAACGGTAAAACCCTCCGTTTATATCGGGAACTCCGTTTGAGTCAAGACGAGTATCGGTCTCGCCGTAACTCTCATTCGTCAGGGCATCAAAACCGTTAAGCTCGATATACGAACGCCCATCCTCTATCCTGCTTTTTGCAATACTTGCGGTACGATATTCATCCTCCATGCGGTGTGCTATGTTCATCGTCTGGGCACACAATGCCACCACACCCACGACCACCACAACGAGCAGTGCCGCCGAAATAACGGTTTCGACCAGTGTAATCCCTGATACCCCAAAAGATTTTTTGTCGGTAGCTCGTGCCATAGTTTAACGGTTCCAGCTGTCAATCTTGACCATGAGGCTGTTAGGCCCGAACTTGACACTGGGCCTCTGATAATTATAGGTGATCGCTGCCAGATAATCCTCGAAATTTATATTGCTTCCAGCGGCTATTACGCCGGTCACATCGACGATAGCCGCAGCATCTATCGACCTGAAATCGCCTGAGGCATACACCAGGGCCCCATGCGCATGAAGCTCGCCCTGGATATCGATATTACCGAGCCTGGATACGATCTGATTTTTATCGCCGGCAACGTTCTGATTAAGTTTCCCAACATGAATAATAGGGATAATAAAAATCCATGTTACGTATGTTTCCACCTTTATACTATCGGCTATGATGCCGCCGTTAATGGTGCAATTGTTCCTGAAGACAGCGGGGCCGTTAACGTAGATGAGACCGCATGACGGCGACAAAGTTACACCGTCGAATGTATGACCCGCAGGATAATAACAGGTATCGGCGGTTCCCTGCGTTAGAGCGGCGAAATACGGATAATCGAAAACCGGAAAGGTCACGTTCGTTCCGTTCCATGCAGGTTCGGTGACATGCGTGCCAGTGCCATACCGCGGATACCCATCGACATCGATCCAGCCGAAATACGTATCGATATACGTATTATGCGTGTCTCCGTCCGAATGGGTCGCTGTACCCGTTACATTGACGTACCCGAGGGCAATGCCTGTCTTGAGATACACATTATTATTAGCGTGAACATTCCCGTTCATGAAACTGGCGGTTAAAAAGCCTCCCTTAATGCGCACATTATTACCGGCAGACATGATAAAATTCATAGCAGTCGGCGAGTTGTCCTCGATCTCGACTTTGACTGCGCGGGAAACGGTGACAGTCCCGGCAGGTACCGTCCCGGTCGATGTCAATAAGACACGCCCGGCGACCGATGAGGACGTAACCGTGTAGCTCGCGGAGTCGACCGTTCCGGTGAGAGGGAAAATGTCGAGTGAATAGCTGTCGCAAAGCCTTGACAAGGCATCGCTCATCCCCGCCTCAGCAACATATAAGGCCTGCATCGAGTATACGAGCCGTTTGATCAGATAGGCATCCCTGAGGATCATATTAGCTCCGGACAATCCCGCAAAGAGAAGAATAGCCGTCATCGCTATTGCCATCAAAAAGATTACACCGCGCTTGTTTCGCATTATAGGCATCATCATTTCCCGGTATTCCTCGGCTCTATGTCCGCGGCGATCTCTGTCGAGCAGACTTGATAATACACCTTTTCAGCCATCGAAATGCGGCAACTGAGGCTTTTGGACAAATCCTGGTTATCGACCTGAAGGCTTATTATCCCATAATCAGGCGCCTGCCTGAAATATCCGGAAATCTCGCATATTTTATCTGCGCCCGGCCAATCAATCGTCACATCGTCAATCCA
Source organism: Candidatus Omnitrophota bacterium (assembly GCA_028715425.1). Lineage (GTDB taxonomy): Bacteria > Omnitrophota > Gorgyraeia > JABMRN01 > JABMRN01 > JAQURW01. Next base: position 1,981 of record JAQURW010000071.1, on the reverse strand, counting down.
GGGACAATAATCAGCGGATGTCACGCTCGCGCGCGGTTGGAGAAGCATTCCACATCCGCTTTCGGTGCAGGTCTTAATCCCGTTATGTTTATAGTCGTTATCCGTGACCGAGACTCCCTGATGAGTGGAACAGGTCCAGGACGCATCAGACGTGAGATCTGCCCGGAACTGGAGGTAGCGTCCGCTGCCGATACTTATCGCGCGGGGATTCGTGCCCGAGCCGCTCACCGACGGCCAATCCGTCGCCCCGGTCATAAACTGATCGCTTGAGGAGCGCGCCTTGGTAACGATACCCGATCCTGACGGCGTCGATGCAGTCCACCGCATCTGATTATAGACCGGGGCGCTCATCTGGGTATCATAGATCCCGGACGTTACGGACCCCGTATTATTCCAGACCTCAAGGACTCCTGAGACATAAATATCGGCGCTGGCGGTATAGCCCGCCCAGGTCACGGATGTCGTATGTGATTCATCGTCGATAAGATACGAATTGTTGGCCCCGGTCCCCGGCCAGTATGCCGCATTATCGTACGAAGTGTCGTCAATAATATGGAACGTAATAAAATAATCGTTTGATAATTGAAGGGGAAAGATCGCCCAATTGGAATAAACCGAATTCGGCTCTGCCGGGTTAAGCGGGCTGGAGGGATCGATGGTAACGCCTGCCGTAACAGCGCCGGTAGCGGTATTCGTAAAGAAAAGCTGGACATGATTGGTCTGATAATCATAAAGCTGGCCTGCGTCGGCGGGATCATATTTCAGCTTGGGCGTGTCGCCTCCCGCGGGGTCTTTTATGTCGAGATACACCGATGTTATCGTAAGCGGTTGGGAGGTATTCGACACGAATTTAACACGCACAAAGTTCCCTGCTGAAGTGACATTGGCGCTTGATACGAGGACCCGGACCGTTTTGTCCATAAGCGACGTGCCGGCATAGTCGGCTACCGAGACGCCGGTCTGTCCGTCCGCACTCCATGTCTGGACCTTCCCCGCGGCAAGATCTTTTAGTTTGAGGTGCAGATCGGACGAAACATACGTATTCACGCACTGGGCCCCGTCAAAATTCGCCTCACGCCACAGGTCATAATAAAGGCGCAAGGTCAGGTAGTCGTTAACGACATCGGCATCGTATTCAAGATAAAAACTGCCGCTCCATAAGGGGCTGGGTCCGACGGCGTTACTCGTCTTAGCCGACGAATCGCCGATGGTGTCAAGCAAGGTCGAATAGGTTTTCAGCACTTCGGGTTCGCGATTGCATCCGCTCGGCGCGATCAAAATAGTATCGATACCGAATTTATATCCGACTGATGCGCTGTCTTTCCCGATCACCTTGAATTTCAAATCATGATACCCGGGTGTGAGGTTAATAATGCCGAATGACGTGTTCGTGCGCTGCTCGGTCTCGCTATAACCGTTAAAACCGTGCACAGACGGCGTAATGCTGAAGGCAACATCCTCTACGGACCGCTCTGACGCAGAACGCGGCGCAATGACCGTTGTTTTCGCATGCGCTGCATTAAGCGCACTACTGCCGTTACCCGTAAGGACAACACTGGTCAACTGAGATTCCCGGTCGGTTTGAACGGTCAAATAGGCATTATTGTCGGTAAACTCGGTCCTGCGAAGTTCTTTTTTTCCCGTGGCGGGGTTAGCATAGAGATGATAAATAACGCTCCGGTCCCAGCTTATGTAGCCTCCGGCGCGGGTATAGAAGCCGTTTGCGTCTACGGTCGCCTGAGGGAAACTGATCGCGGTGAATGACGTTCCTCCTATCGGATACCCGCTCGTGTATGTTGCGCTGGACAGTCTGAGCTCAGTTTTGATCTTTTCAAGCGCTACTTCGACGTTCACCCGCTGCCGCGCTTTGCCCGCTCGAATGCGCAGGTACGATAAAAAACGAGCCAGCCGCTTATCACGATCCCGAGAAGCGCCGTTCCCATAAGAAGCACTATGAAAACTTCGGAAAAAGTGTATCCTG
>JAQURW010000257.1 GCA_028715425.1 Candidatus Omnitrophota bacterium | reverse complement strand
TTCCTTTTCAGCGGATCTCTGCGCTTCTTCATCTGTCTTTCGTATGCCGGCGGCTTGCGTCCTGGCATCTGCCTTTACGAGCGGCAGCCTTCTGACCATACCGGCCTGTCGCGCCTGATCGCCGTTTTCAACCGCCGCAAGAACCCCTTCATCGACAAAAAACCTCACCTGGCCGCTCCAGTAAAAATGCATATCCAGCACCGGCTCAGGAAGGCCCAGTTCCAGGCAGGCGCCGGACAGGTACCGTTCAATGCGCGCGCCGTAAAGCGCGCGGCCTTCGTTTGCCGGGCCCCTGCCGATCGCTTCAGGCCGGGCTATCCCGATACTGACGTTCCGGCGAATATATTCCTTATCGGACGGATCTATGCCCATCGCAACTAACGTATCCGTTATGATCTTCCTGGCATCGCGGCCGATCATGTCGCTGTCCTGACGCTTATCGACCGAAAGATGCGTATGGATCACGGCCGCTTTTTTCCAATCTTTCCGGGTATCGTATATCACCATATAATTGCAGAACGCAGAACCTTGCTCGGGTATGACCTGGCCGGCCCGGCCGATCGTTATTGTCCCACAATCTTTTCCTTCTGTACTTTTCGCGGTCAAGGTGAAGAGCTTGTTCCCGGTTATGAACCTCTTATTATATTTCTCCTGAAGGTCGGCGGTATAGATCGGATATTTCTTCTGCGCCACCTTTTCCCACAGCCCGAACAAGCCGTTTATCGCTTGCTCTTCTTCGGGGCTGCGCCATTCATGTTGCCCCCTGGCAAAATCGGCAGCCTCATGCCCGAAGAGCATCGCCAGCCGCTGCCTGTTCTTTTCCGTCTCCTGCCCGACGGTAAGGGCGCCAAGGCTCAGGTATATTGTCGGAGGGACCGATGAAAGACCGGATCTCCTTCCCTGGCCTGTATGGGCAAGGACCAGGTCGTGCGGGATCACTTCTAAGGGGGCATATTCGTCGTCAAGGACTATAATAACACGGAAATTTTTGAGCGCTTCGGCATCGGCCGTACCCCGGAGCGATCCCTGAACGCTTTTTAAACCTTGAATAAGAGCATCACGGGTCGGCGGGCTCAGCAGATGTTCCTTAAGATGTTCCAGGCCTTCCGGCGAAAGCCCTCCTTCAAAAAGCGGTCCGATCCGGCCTACGACCTCATCGGCGCTGCCGGAGAAGAAGACATCGATATCCGTACCTATGATATCTGTAACACAGGCTGCGTGCCCGCTCTCAATGGCCGCCCTGAGCGGCGCGTTGATCTCAGTTCCTTCATCGAGCCCTTGTTTCGCGACACTGGTCCTGCCGACAGGCCCTTTACCGGCAACCACCTTTTTTGCCCGGTCTAAACCAGCTAACACATCGTTTATGAATGCGATTTCATCCGGCGTTAAAATATCATTGAGTAAACTTTTGAGCCTTATGAGACACGCCTCATAATCGTTGTTTTTGGTAAGGTGAAGAACGAAGAGTTCCCTGCTTACATCATGCAACCGGTCCGGCGGTACCCTGTCCGCGAACGATAAGATCATAGCGTACATGCGGGAAATACTTTCCTGCGGCAAAAACGCTTTCGGCGTCGAAATGGCTATCAATGAATTATTTAAATATATGCAGTCCAGGAGCCGCTGCCATTCCGGCGTGATATCTGGAGCCATTGTTGCCAGTTCCCGCATATCTTTTGATCCCGGGGACAAATCGCTTTTCCCTCTCAATATGCCCACCAGCGCTTCAAAGATGCCGAGGAGCAGTTTTTCTTGACTGCTATCGTTGTGCATATAATATTTTATATTATCAAGAACCCTCCAGGAACGGTCCTGCATTTGTTTCTGAAAAACCACGTTCAGCTGGTCCGTTTCGGCGATATACCGGACATGCGCTGTCCCCATTATCATGACGTATTCCAGGGCAGGATCCAGCGGGAAATGTCTGAGTTCTTCTTCCAGACGCACCGTACGAAGGGCCAAGTTCTTTGCTTCCGAGACCCTTCTTTGGAATTCGATTTTTTGAAGTTCTTCAAAAACATCGGCCGGTTTTACAGGATTCAGTTTATCAAATATACTTTTGACTATCGGATACCAGACATACCGTAAAAGATAAATCTTCTGCGTTACATAACGCCCTGCATCGTGATAATATGATTCAAAAATCGGCACTACCCCGTTTTTGGCCTGCCAAGTCCAGCTCTCGAGAAGGAATTTGTTCATTTGCGGCGAAAACCGCGTCTTCTTAACGACTGCCGGGCCGCCGGTAATGTATTGATGCCCGGTATCATACGCGTTACCGAGTTTTTCGTTCACCAATTCCCGCAGTCTACCGTAATCCTCTTCATACGCCGGATCCATGATAAGAGTGCCGGCATCAAGCGTCCGTATTCCGCGTTGAGCAAAATAATCGGCCGAATACGATCCTTTCAGCTGCGCTATCCACGCCTCCAGCACCTCTAAAGTAACTACTTCACCTACCTCGTTGATAACGGCGAGCTGCCTGCCTTTCGCCCGCGCAGCAATAGCGATCGCGTTAAGGGCCGGCCTGATATCGTCAAAATCTTCCTTGGTGTCATGCGCAGCCGGCACAAAGGTGATACGGCCGGCCTCCGGCATTGTAAGATAGGCATCCATTTTCGCGATAAGTTTATCGATCTCTTTTTCAATGCCCGCCAGGTCATTGGGCACTGAAACCGGCAGATACAGGGCGAGCCATTTCCGGTCGCGGTCCAGCTCGATCTTCTGTTTTTTCGGCGGAGCCTGTTCGATAAAAACAGCCGGGGCGAATTTTTTCAACGCCTCAGCTCTTGCCATGATCATGCGCTCTATAGCGTCTCGCACCGGTGGCTGTTCGATGTATTCTGATATGAAGACCTGGATCTGGGCTCCTGGTGCCGCTTCGATGAGCCCTGACCGCTGCTTATCCTGTTCATCAAAAAACCTTAGGTATCTGGCTTTAGTGCGGGCAATTGTGCCTTCGACTTCTTTTGTGTTTTTATGCAGTCTTACCATGCTGAGTACGACCAGCGACGAAGCGATCCAGAATGCTACCGTACCGAACTGAGGGTTCCACTCTCGCACAGCCG
>JAQURW010000256.1 GCA_028715425.1 Candidatus Omnitrophota bacterium | reverse complement strand
CTTAACGATATCTCGGCCGGCACGATCCCCCGCGGAGGGACTGCGATCACCAGCGCTATTGAGTGCGCCATGCGAAGCTACGGCGGGGGGTTGAAAAAAAATAAGATATTGATCATGATAACGGACGGAGAAGACCATGAAGGCGACCCGGCAAAGGCTGCCCAGCGCGCCGCGCGGGACGGGATCACGATCTTTACGATCGGTATCGGGACAACCGAAGGCGAGTTAATACCGTTTACCGACGATAAGGGTGTAAAAGGATTTCTCAAAGACAAATCCGGGAATGTGGTCAAGAGCCGTCTCGACGAGTTGATGCTCCAGAAGATAGCCCTGGCGACCGGCGGGAGTTATGTCCGTTCCTCCGCGGTCGAGTTCGGCCTGGACCTTATCTATAAGGAAAAACTTGTGCAGTTCGAAAAACGCGAACAAGAATCGCGGATGAAAAAACTGTATGTGGACAGGTTTCAGATACCCCTGACCATAGCGCTCATATTTTTATTGCTTGATACGATATTATCGGACAGAAGAAAGGCGATATGAGGATTTGTCCGCGGCTGAAAATATGGTATACTGTTGGAATTATTGCGCTGGCGAGCGTAAGCGCGTCTTATGCGGATTCGGCGGCTTCGAGTGTCAGGAAAGGGACGACCTTATACCATGCCGGACGGTATGATGAGGCGATCGAAATGTATCAGAAGGCCCTGGGGAAAAAACCGGATTCCAATGTCATCCTGTATGATCTAGGAGCGGTTTATTACAAAAAGAAAAAACTGGCAAAGGCCGAGGATTGTTTCACGCGGGCGCTTATAACGACCGATAAGGAATTCGAAGAAAAGGTGAATTACAACCTCGGCAACGTTAAATACCGCCAGTGCGAACAGGCTGAAGAGGACGATGTGCGCACGGCCGTTGGCCATTGTGAGAAGGCAATTCAGCATTACAAACGGGCCATAGAGCTCGATCCCAAAGACAAAGACGCCAGATACAACCTTGATGTCGCAGAAAAAAAACTGAAAGACCTTAATGACTCGAATAAGCCGCGAAAAAAACAAAAGACCGACGAGCAAAACAAGGATAAACAGCAGCGGGGAAAACAGCAGAAAGGGCAGGGGCAGGAAGGACAGGACCAGAGGACCGGTGAACAGGAGTCGAAGGACAAGCAAAAGCAGGACCAGAACAAAGAAAACAAATCAGAAAAAGACCAACAAGGAGGCGGCAAAAATCAGCCGTCTCAGACGGAAGAGAAGAAGGAAAAGGAAGCCGAGCAAAAAGGCCAGGGCGAGAATAAACAGGGTAAAGAAGAAGACCAAAATAAGGAACAAGGCAAGGGCGACGAACAGGGGAACCAGGACAAAGGGAAGCAGGCTCAAGGTTCACAAAACGAAGAGCCGAAAAAAACGGGGCAGGGTAATAAGCCTGAACAACCTGAACAAAAAAAAGAGCCGGATCAGCAACCGCAAAATAATCAGGAAAAAAAACAGCCGCCGGTGAGTCCCCAGGGCCAGTCCCCGCAAGGTAAAATGGGGCAGGCGTCGCCCCAGCAGGGAGAAGGCCTGAATAATTCGCGGCAGGATCAGCAATCCATGTCTTTAAACGATGCCGAGATGCTCCTGGAAGGGTTCCGTCAGGAAGAAGAAGCAAAGGGCGAAGTCAAGAAGACTTCCCCTGAACGGCGTCAGGAAGTTGAAAAGAACTGGTGATATGCGAACGCTAAAAGCGTATATATTTTTTGGAGCGGTAATCATAGCGATGTGCACCGCCGTGTCATATGCGGCCGATAAGATCGCTTTTGAGATCACGCTTGACCGGGATCAAGTCAGCGTCGGCGGAACCGCGCAGCTTAACCTTACGTTCCATGGAACACAGAATGTAAGCGCCCCCCGGGTGCCTGACATCGAAGGGTTTAAAATCAATTACCTCGGCCCGGCTACCAGGATGTCGATCGTGAACGGCCGCATCGCGATGTCGATCACGCATATGTACCGGCTTTTTGCGACGAATACGGGAAAATTTCAGATAGGGCCTTTTGAAATGGATATCGAAGGCGATACGGTACGGTCGAACGCCCTTGTCCTTGAAGTCTTGAGCGGGGCGGTCCCTGCCCGACAGCAACCCCCGGCCGGTGTGCCGGCGCCGCCGTTACCGGGTGAGCCTGGAAGCGCAGTCCAGGACCTTGGTGACCGGGCATTTGTCGTGTTGAGCCTTGACAAACAGACCTTATATGTCAATGAGGTCCTGAACCTGACACTCAAGGTGTATGTCCGGAGCCTGTCCATGCGCGATATCCAGTATCCTGAATTTTCTCATGAAGGATTTTCCATAAGTGAATTCGGTAAACCGGACCAGAAACCCGAGGTCCAGCACGGCAAGACCTATGAGGTCCTTGAATTCCGCATGCCGATATTCCCGGTGCGGGCAGGTGACCTGACGCTGGGCCCGGCCGTGATCAAGGCAAACGCTATTGTCCCCAGGACCGAACGCGTCAGGCATTCGATCTTCGATAACGTTACTGATGAGGATATATTTCAGGATTTTTTCGACCGGTATCAGACATTTCCCGTTGAGCTTAAATCAAGCCCGCTTACCGTGAAGGTCTTGCCGCTTCCCGAAGAAGGGAAACCGGCAAATTTCGAGGGCGCTGTAGGAAACTACACGATGATGGCGCAGGCCTTGCCCGCCAAGATCAAGCTAGGGGATCCGATAACGCTGAAGATGACGGTTTCGGGCGCCGGTAATTTAAATACCGTGAATGCGCCGGCCATCAGCGTAAGCGAAGATGATTTTAAGGTATATGAGCCTCAGGTGACGAAACAGGACCAGTCTGCCAAGGTATTCGAACAGGTGATTATTCCTAAAAAACCCGGCGCCGGCTCCGTTCCTAAGATCGTATTTAATTATTTTGATCCGGCCCTCAAATCCTATAAAGCCGTCGAGAGCGGGCCGTTCCCGATAGATGTCCTGAAGCCGGAAAAAGAAGAGCAGGTGAAGGTCGTTGAAATGCCTAAAAAAGGCGTTATCCCCGGCTCGGAAGAAGTATTGGGCCGTGACATTATCTATATCAAGAATTCGCCGGGG
>JAQURW010000255.1 GCA_028715425.1 Candidatus Omnitrophota bacterium | reverse complement strand
CAAATATGATATCGGCTGACCTGAATGGCGACGGGAGTCATGAGGTCGTAGCTGATTTTGGCGATCAGTACGGTATCTGGATATATTATAATAACGGGACATGGACGTGTCTCCTTCCGGTCAGTGATCGGGAAATGATCGCTTCGGATATTAACGGCGATAATAAAGATGAACTTGTCGCGACCTTTGATCAAAACGGGATGTGGATTTATGGCAATGGAGCCTGGACCTATGTGCTTCCGGTTGTCCCCCGGTCCGTCACGGCTGCCTGTCTGAATAATGATAACCGGCATCAGATTATTGCGAACTTCGATCAGAACGGGATATGGATTTACGATAACGGATCGTGGTCTCATCTTCTTCCGGTTGCCGCGAAATCGATCACGGCCGGCGATATCGACGGAGACGGCACGGACGAGATCATCGGTAATTTTAACGAGAACGGGATCTGGATCTTTGATACTGACAGCGGATGGACCCATCTTTTGCCGGTAACCGCGAAATCGATAGCAACCGGCGACCTGGACGGAGACGGTAAGGACGAGATCATCGGCAATTTTGAAGAGAACGGGATCTGGATCTATACGGACGGTGTATGGGATCACCTGCTCCCGGTTCCGGCGTCTTATATGATCACCGCAGATATTGACAACGATGGCAGGAAGGATATTATCGGCGATTTTGGAACCGAAGGTGTTTGGATCTATTACAATAATAACGCGTGGGTACAACTCCATAAATTAGGAGCGGTACAATAATGACAAAAATCCATTATGGTATACTTTGCGGCGGATTTCTTGCGGTACTTAGCATTATGTTTTGCGCGGTTAACGAATATGGCCAATCGGTTAAGACGCAGGTCACAATGCCTCAAGAGGTCCAGGTTCCGGCAAAAGTGGCCCCTCCCGTAATAAGTTCGCCCGCTCCTGTACAGCAGGTTCCTTTGGCTAGAGCGCCTGAACGGCAGCCGGTTAAAGTTATTACCGAAGTTAAGGAACAAAATGAAGGGCCTATCGCGGCCCCTCCTGCCGAAGAAACGCAGGAAACTGTTTCTGAAACTGCACCCGGCACTGCCGATAAAAAGGTTGATCAATCTTTTCCGCAGGATGTGCCTGTTAAGGCTACGGTGCCGGGGCCATCTGAAGATACAAAATCATTTTATCCGGGTGTTCCAGCCGGTGGGCCTATGCCGCAAATGCCGGGACCATCAAATGCTCCGGTCAGCGTTTTGCCCGGCGTTACGCCGGCGGGTTCTCAACCGAACGTGCAACATTCCCAGATTGACGACATTATCAAGCAATTCAAACCCCAAACTTCCCTGACAGAAGGGCCGCCGGTCCCACCCGGAATCCGGGTCAAACAGTTACCCATATCAGAGCCGGTTACTAATGCCACGGGGCCGGTGAAAAAAGATTAGGTCCGCGACAAGTCCCCGCAATTTGCGTAATTGTAATAATATGATATAATTAGCTTATATTAGCGATAGTCATGATTTTAGTATATCTAAAATGAGGGGCCTTAAATTTATAAGACATTATGATAGAAAAAGTTTTACAGATAACTAAGGGGAATTTCTGGTTGCTTATTGGCGCATCAATGTTTGGTGCTGCGGCTATCCTTTTCCTGCCACACTATTTCGTTTTTTTCTTAGTATTCATCCCGTTCGTAGTGTTTACCGCGGTTTTTCATCTTGAAAAAACAGCCGTTATTTTAGCGGTATTTTTACTTTTTCAGGATATGCTAGTTTATCGTTTTAGCGGACTGCCGAACGTGGCGATGGTGATCAAACGCTTCTATGAAGGTGTAGTTTTACTGATGTTTTTTGTTACAGTCCTGAGAAATTTGTATAACAAGAGGATATGGAAAACGAGCACTGTTGATGTGCCGCTTTTTTTTCTGATACTTCTGGCAATACTTAGTTCGATCAAGAACCGTTTTGTTCCTCACCTGTATGCGGCATTTGATCTTTTTATTTTGCTCAAAGGTTTCATGGTTTTTTATGTATTTTATAATTTGGGATTAACTAGAGATATGGTTTATAAAATCAGTAAGGTTCTCGGCGTTATTACGCTTATTATTTTTCTTCTAGGCATGGTCGACCTTTGTATCCCGCAGGCATTTCGCAATTTTGTTTCGCATAGTACATATGTCGATTACCGATTCGGTATACCGAGCGTTCAGTCTATATTTGTACATCCAGCCGTATTCGGATGGTATATGGCGTTTGCGACATGCTTTTGCATTGCTTTTCTGATAATTCTGAAAAAAAAGCGGGCGATCATATTTGCAAGCTTGTTCATGTTAGGGGTAATCCTCTCGATGAAATTTAAACCGATTGCTGGGCTTTTGGTGGTGTTTCTTTTGGCAATAATATTTATACCACGGAACAAGCGTATGGTTTATGTGGGTATTGTCGGACTACTGCTGACTTTATTTGTTGTATCTACAGGGAACAAAATTACGCTCCTTTTCAAACAGCAGATTCATGCCTATACTCAGTCGCCCGAGGTGAGTAGTCTTGCCCGCAATGTTCTTTATGAAACAAGTTTTCGGATTGCCCATGATTGTTTTCCACTAGGATCAGGACTCGGAACGTTTGGGGGGTGGATTTCAGCGCTCTATTACAGCCCATTATATGCCAGATATGGTATTGACAATATTTATGGTCTTCAAAAGGATGCCAAATATAGTTTTATAATGGATACTTTTTGGCCTTATGTTATAGGACAATGCGGGTTTCTTGGTCTAATATTGTATGCGGCCATTCTGGCTGTATTTCTGATAGGAATGATTCGTATAATACGCCAAACGCGAGATGTTTTTATTCGGGCGTTCACCCTGGCTTCTATTATGATCCTGATCGAAGCGCTGGTCGAATCGTTCGCCGAGCCGATATTTTTGAAACCGCCGCAATTTTATTTTATTTTCGCCTGTCTGGGCATTACATTCTCTTTTCGGTCAACGGCTAAAGAAGAGGCGGATATCCGTGAAGATACTGTTAATAAATAAGTTTGTCTACCGCCGGGGCGGGGACGCGGTATCGATGCTGAAGACGGGCGCATTACTGGCCCGGAAAGGGCACC
>JAQURW010000070.1 GCA_028715425.1 Candidatus Omnitrophota bacterium | reverse complement strand
TAAGATCCTGCGGCTGGGTTATCCGGGCAGTCCGGTTATCGAGCGGAAGGCGCGTTCAGGCATTCAGCATCCCCCGCTTAAATTTCCCCGGGCGTTCATGGGAAAAGACTCTCTTGATTTCAGTTTCAGCGGGCTCAAGACAGCGGTTTTTTATTATGTGGGGGCAAAACGCATTACGCCGGCGCTGGTCAGCAAAGTTGCCTATGCCTTCCAGGAGTCCGTTTTCAGCGTGATTATTCGTAATGTTATTGCCGCGTCAAAAAAATACGGCATCACGACGGTTCTGGTCGGCGGGGGGGTTGCGTGCAACAAGGTATTGTCGTTGAAGTTGAAAGAGGCTTCTATAAAAGAAGGTTTCAGTCTTTTTATGCCGGAACCGCAATATGCGCTCGATAATGGCGCCATGGTGGCGGCCATCGGAGAGGAATTGTTTAAGCGGGGGCATCGTTCGCCGCTTGATTTGACGGCAGAACCGAACCTTGAGGGGGATATATGGTGGAACCAGCGCTCGATATCACGATAAAATTGGTTGTCTCGGTCATCCTGTCAAGTTTTGTCGGACTGGAACGTGAGGTGCACGGCCGCGCAGCGGGCCTTCGGACGCATATTCTCGTGTCGCTGGGATCCTGTCTTATTATGCTGACATCGATCGATATGTTTGAGCAATATCACGCGGTAACATCATGCGATCCCGCGCGTATTGCGGCCGGGGTGGTTACCGGCATCGGGTTTCTCGGCGCAGGGACGATCTTGAGATACCGTGTTTCGGTCATAGGTCTTACGACAGCTGCAAGTATATGGACTGTGGCTGCTATAGGCCTTGCCGTGGGGTCAGGTTTTTACTGGGGGAGCATTGTGACGACATTTTTGACGATCCTTACCCTTGTTGTTATCAATAAACTCGAGCACACGCTGCTTCGCAAGGCGCGCTATCGCACCCTGGTTGTTGAGGCGCATGTCGATGCGGTCCTTCTCGGCAAGATCCGCGCGTTGTTCGGCGAATACCTGGCTGAGATCAAGGATTTTGAGATAGAAAAGATACCCGAAACGACCGAGTCGCGCATCAGCTTTGATATTAAATTGACAACGGCGACGTTCGATGATACCATTATAATCAAACTTCTGGATCTTGAGGGAGTAGGGCGGGCTTACTGGGACTAAACGCTTGGCAGGCGAAGGGAGGTCGGCCGTGAAAAAAAGATTTGGGAGAGAGATCCTTGAGGAACCGCGCGAAAAGGTGCTTGATGTCGATGCCAGCATGCAGGGCACGTTGTCCTTCCATGACCCTGTCAATCTGCGGATCAACGGTAAATTTGAAGGCCGTCTTAACGCCAAGGGTACCCTGACCATCGGCGAGAATGCAGCCGTAAATGCCGAAATAACCGGCGACCAGATCACCATCGGCGGCCGGGTGACCGGCAATATCCATGCGACCCGTGAACTGCGTCTTAACGGGACTGCCGTTGTCCTCGGCAACGTAGATACGCCTATTCTGGTCGTGCAGGAGGGGGCGGCGATCGACGGCACGATCCGCATGAAGTCGCAGGGCTCTGCGGAGGTGTCAAAACAGTTTCTGTCGATCGATGAGGTCGCCGACTATCTTGAGATAGAAAAGGCGCTTGTCGTGGAATGGGCCGATAACGGGAAACTGCCTGCGGTCAAGGACAATGATAAATGGCGGTTTGACCGGTCGCTTCTGGATCGCTGGGTTGCAAACGAAAAGATCAACTGAGCATAACCAAGATGTGGCGTATAGATCATGTCCGACAAATTGCTGACCCTCAAAGAGCTTGCCCATTACCTCGGTATCGATGAAGATACCGTAGAAGAGCTTATCGACGAAGGCATTATCCCCGCGTACAAGATCGGCGGCTCGTTTATTCGCTGCCGGAAAGAACAAGTCGATGCTATCCGGGATGAAATAACCGCCAAGACCGCGCAACTCGCACAGAAGCCGGTTCTGGCGCACGCTCACACGGCAGCCAAACAGCCGCAGACCCGCGAAAGTTTTTTTGATGTGATCGCGGATTTTTTTTATTTCAACGATTTTTACATCGTTTGTTTTTTTATTATCGCAGCGCTACTCTATATCATCGTCAAACTATAACACTGGCCTGATCGACGTCTATGGACTCCATTACACATACCAGACGGCTTCTTACGAAGGTAAAAAACAGGACTATGTCTGTCGCCCGGGCGCTTGATGAGCTTGCCGAATTGCCGTTTAAGGATATCGGTGTTGCCACGATCGATCACCACCGTGTCTTGAGGCGCGGTTTTCCTGAGGTGATATTCGGGGAGGGGAAAACCCTGGCGCAACTGAAGACTATTGTCCGGCACTTTCTCGATCGCAGGAAACCGGTCGTCATTACCAGATTGCCGGAACAAATGTTTTCGGACCTGAACGCAGACATCGGTCTCCTCGAGTATGACCGGGATGCGCTTATGGCCTATCATCTCTCCGGACGCCCCGGACGCGCGCGCGGGAAAAACTATATCGCCGTTGTTACGGCCGGGACAAGCGATTATCGGGTCGCGCGGGAGGCTGTCGTGACGGCCCGGCTTATGGGGCATCGTGTCCGTCTGATACACGATGTCGGCGTAGCCGGGGTGCACCGTCTGTTCAGGCATCTCAGGATCCTGCGCAAGGCACAGGTCGTTATAGTAGTTGCCGGTATGGAGGGCGCGCTTGCAAGCGTTGTAAGCGGTCTTATCGCAAGGCCGGTTGTCGCCGTCCCGACCAGCGTCGGGTACGGAGCGAGCTTTAAAGGCCTGGCCCCGCTTTTGACCATGATGAATTCCTGTTCGCCGGGCGTGTCCGTGGTGAATATCGACAACGGGTTCGGCGCAGGGTATATAGCCTCCTTGATCAATAAGAACTAGCCCTATGAAAATCGCCTATTTTGACTGCTCTTCCGGTGCCAGCGGTGATATGGTAATAGCGTCATTTCTGGACGCCGGGTTTCCTCTTGCAGCCCTTAAAAAAGAATTAAATAAACTCAGGGTTAAAGGTTATTCTATACGGACTGAGACCGTCAAACGGCATCATCTTGCGGCAACGCGGATAGAATTCCGGTCCGCGGTACCCGCCTCGCATTTCTCGGTCAGGGAGATCCGCCGCATTATTGCCGCCAGCGCACTGAATAGTGCCGTAAAGGATCGCGCTCAAAAGATATTTTCATGCATTGCGGCTGCCGAGGCACGTGTTCATAAGACCGGTGACATCCATCTCCACGAACTTGGGTCCCTGGATACAATACTCGACATCGTAGGTGTTGCGGTATGTATTGACAGGATGGGCATCGAAAAAGTCTATTTTTCCGACCTCAACCTTGGACGCGGTATTATACGGGGCCATGCGATGCTGCCTCTGCCGGCGCCGGCAACGCTTGAGATATTGAGAGGGCTGCCCGTGACCGTTAAGCCCATTGACGGGGAACTCATCACGCCGACCGGCGCGGGCATACTCCGGACCGTCGGAGAGTATGTGGAATCGTTGCCTTTTGTCCCGGATCGTGTCGGCTACGGCGCAGGCACGCAGGAATTCACGGAATTGCCGGGGGTGCTTCGTGTTATTATCGGCAGGCAGACGGACGCTTACGAACGGGATTCGGTGACGGTGATCGAATGCGCTATTGACGATACCATGCCCATTATGTATACTTATCTTTATGAGCGGTTATTTGAAATGGGCGCCCTGGATGTCTATGTGGCCGGTATCCTCATGAAAAAGACAAGGCCCGGGCATCTTCTGACGGTGATCGTGCCTCATGAGCTTTTCTATACAGCGAGCGAATGGTTGTTCAGGGAAACCGGGACGAGCGGCATCAGACATTACCGTGTCGAGCGCCTGAAGCTTGCGCGGACCTTTAAAAAGGTCAGGACGGCGTACGGCACAATAACGGTGAAGATGTTCGGAGGTCGTAATTCGATGTATAAGGCCCAGCCGGAATTCGAATCTTGCCGTCTGGCAGCCCGGAAGGCCGAGGTTCCATTTATGAAGGTATATGAAGCCGCAAAAAAGGCGTTACCCCTGGTTTTTATGGGGCTCTTCCTGTGCGTGTCGTATGCCGTCGCGGATACGGTCTATTGCAAGGACGGAAGGGAATTGAAGGGGATCATCGTCGAAGAATATCGCGACCGTGTCATCCTTTCGCAGGAAGACGGGGAGAAGGCGCTTTCTAAAGATATCATCAGGTCGATCGATTATGACCTCGAGGAACAAAATCTGGTCAGTATGGCCGATGCGAGCCTCCGCGCAGGGGATTATGACCGGGCATACTATTATTATGAAAAGGCGAAGGCCGTTAACCCCTCCTATAAAGACGCTATCGCGGGGTCAAATTATTTAAGCGGTTATATTATGCGGCGCGCCTCGTCAAAAAAGCTCGCCCAAATCCAGTGGAGCCAGACCGTCGAAGATTTCAATAAAGAGAAGCGCAAGGAAGGGGCATCGGTGCCCAAGATCGTCGACCTTGTCGGCCTGGAGCTTGCCGAAGACACGAGCCACCGTATCGTTGTTAAAAAAATATATGAAGGTACCCCCGCGGACCGCGCCGGTATCGCCGAAGGCGACGCGATCGCCAGCGTATGGGGGAAACTTACCGGATATATGCGCCTGGACGATGTTACCGCGCTTTTTACGCGGGGAGAAAACCTTGAGCTGAAGGTGCAGGTCGACCGGAAATTAAAAGTTGAGCCAAAGGTCATACTGCCGTCTCAGCTTAGCCTGGTTTTTGACGGGCTGACGCTCAAGGCTGTCAGAGAGGAATCTCAGGCATACCAGGATGGTTTCCGGGACGGCGACGTGATCCTTGCGATCGACGGGAAGAACATACGTTATACCCCTCAGGCAGAGATCGAACGGACGCTTGCCGAAGGGCCGCACGTTTTGGTGATAAGGCGCGAGCTTACGATCTGGAGATCAGAGAAAGGATAATTATGCCAAAATTCCGCAGGTACCAGTATTTTGTCGATAAAAAATTCCAGCTGAAATTTGTCGGCCTTATCCTCGGGTTTATGGTGTTGGTCGCGTTTTTTTCCGCGTTGACCATTTATTACAATATCTGGATGGTGCTCGGCGAAAAATTGGCTAGTGTGTATCCCCAGGGCCGCCTTCAGGCCATTCTACAGCATGCAACCTATGTCCTTTTGGTCCGTATCGCGCTTATTTCTCCGATCGTGGCCGTATGTGCTGTTTTTGTTTCTCATAGGATCGCAGGACCGATCCTCCGCATAAAACGGGATCTGGAGAGCGTTGTAGCAGGTAATTATTCGGTCAGGTTGAGGCTTCGCCGTACCGATGAACTTAAGGATGTCGCTGAAGCCATGAATAAGGTCCTGGACGTCCTGGAGAGTAAATGTAAGAAGACTGAATAGTTTTTCTTGACAAATAGCACTATTTACGTATAATTAGATCGGATAAGTTACCAGCCTATGGGTCACTCAAACAGTCCTATCAATTAATACTCTAAGATGTGAACCAGGGATCGAGACTTGGCAATACAAAGCATATCATGGTGATACATAACCCTCATAGTAACTGATGCAGAAGAAATTATTTCTGATAGACGGGAACTCGTTTGCTTATCGGGCATTTTATGCTATCCGGTCATTGACCGCGTCCGACGGCAGGCCGACCAACGCTGTCTACGGCGTGATCACTATGATCAATAAGATCCTAAAAGAAGAAAAACCAGACCTCTTTGCCGTGGCATTCGACCTGAAAGGACCCACGTTCAGGCATAAAAAATACGCAGATTACAAGGCCCACCGTAAACCTATGCCCGATGACCTGGTAAGCCAGATGCCGGTCATTAAAAAGGTCATCGAAGGCTACCGAATTCCCATATTTGAGAAAGAAGGCTACGAGGCCGATGATATCCTGGCGACCATTGCGGTACAGGCATCAAACAAAGGCATTGCGACGTACATCGTGACCGGGGATAAGGATGCGTTGCAGATCGTTAACGACCGCATCAAGGTCTATAATGCCCAGCAGAAAGACGTTGTTGTTTACGATGAGGATATGGTTAAGGCAAAGTACGGGGTCGCCCCGGCCCAGATGACAGACCTTTTGGCCATCATGGGTGACTCCTCTGATAACGTGACCGGTGTGCGCGGCATAGGAGAGAAGGGCGCGCGGGAATTGATCCGGGAATTCGGCAGTGTCGAGAAACTTCTGGATAATCTCGACCGCGTTAAAAGCGCGGCAAAGCAGAAATTGTTGCGCGAGCACGTTGATGAAATGCGGCTTTCCAAAGAACTGGTTACGGTCGATACCGGGGTTCCCCTGGACGTTTCGTTCGAGGACATGGCGGTCAAGGAACCCGACGCCGAAAGACTGATGATCCTTTTTAAGGACCTCGGGTTTACGAGCCTTTTGAAACAATACACGCCGCGCGAATCGCTGGGCGGGACCTATTACCTGGTCGATACCGAAGCGAAACTGGACCGCCTCATACACGACCTGAAGGATCAGGGTGAATGGGCATTTGATTTCGAGACGACCAGTGAAAACCCCATGGATGCCGAGCCGGTCGGCGTATCGTTTTCGTACAAAGACAAAGAGGCATGGTATGTGCCCTTTAATCTTTCTAAAAAACTTTCCGCGAAGATCGTTCTTTCGCGGCTTAAGGAGGTGTTTGAAGACCCGAAAATCCGGAAGGTCGGCCAGAACATCAAATATGAATATATCGTCCTGAATCGGGCCGGGATTGAGCTTAAGGGGATGCGTTTTGACACGATGGTCGCCTCCTATTGCCTTAACCCCTCAAAACTTAATCATAACCTGAGCAGCATGGCGCTTGAGGCGCTTAACCACCGAATGACGGAAATCGACGAGCTTATCGGCAAGGGAAAGACTGCCATAACGATGGATAAGGTCGATGTGGATAAGGTCATGCGTTATTGCTGCGAAGACAGCGATGTGACACTCAAACTCAAAAAAATATTTGAGAAGGAACTACGCGATAAGGAGCTTTTTGAGCTTTTTGACGGGATCGAGATGCCACTCGTTGAGGTCCTGGCGTCGATGGAGATCGCCGGCGTCAGCATCGATACGGCATATCTCGGGAAACTCTCCCGTGAAATGGCCGCAAGGGTCGAGAAGATGCGGGAAGAAATATATAAGCTTGCGGGAGAGGAGTTTAATATCAATTCTCCCAAACAACTCCAGGCGGTCCTTTTCGAGAAAAAGGAGATGCCGGTCATAAAGCGTACCAAGACCGGGCCGTCAACCGATGAAGAGGTCCTGACCAATCTTGCCGAGAAATACGAGCTGCCGGCCAGAATCTTGGCCTATCGCGAGATAGCGAAACTTAAATCGACCTATGTCGATAACCTGCCGGCACTGGTCAACGCAACGACCGGCAAAATACACACGTCATTCAATCAGACGGTCACGCAGACCGGCAGGCTTTCCTCAAGCGATCCGAACCTTCAAAATATTCCCATTAAAACCGAGGAGGGGAAGAAGATCAGAAAGGCCTTTGTGCCCGAACACGAAGGGCATCTTCTCGTCTCCGCCGATTATTCGCAGATCGAGCTCAGGATACTCGCCCATCTTTCCGGGGATGAAAACCTTGTGCGCGCCTTTACCGAAGACCGCGATGTCCATAAATATACGGCTTCGCTTATCTGGGGGGTTCCTGAATCGCAGGTTACCGATGAGATGCGCGCGAATGCCAAGACCGTCAATTTCGGCATTATTTACGGTATGAGCCATTACCGCTTGGGCCGCGACCTCGGTATGCCGGTCGATGAGGCAAAGGCTTTCATCGATAATTATTTTACCCGGTATGCCGGTGTAAAGGTTTACCTTGAGGACAGGCTTCGAGATTGCCGTAAACGGAAATTTGTCACGACGATCATGCAGCGGCGCCGATACATCCCCGACATCTTAAGCGATAACGTGCGTGTCAGAAGCTTTGCCGAGCGCACTGCGATCAACGCGCCCCTGCAGGGGTCGGCGGCGGATATTATCAAGGTCGCCATGATCGGCATCCATAAAAAGCTTAAAGGGTTTAAGTCCCGGATGATCATACAGGTCCATGACGAGCTTGTCTTTGATGTTGCCGGGAGCGAACTTTTAAAAGTCGCGGCTATTGTCAAGGAAGGCATGGAAAACGCTGTAAAGCTTAACGTGCCCCTTAAGGTAAGCATTGAGGCAGGCAAGAACTGGCTTGACCAGGAAGAGGTGTCTTTATGACGCTTATCGGTGTAACGGGCAGTATGGGGAGCGGAAAAACGACCGTTGCGCGGATACTCGAAAAAGCGGGCGCGGTTGTCATAGACGCGGATGTCCTGGCACAAAAGGCGATCGCGAAACCCCCGGTCCGTAAGGCCATCGCGCGGTGCTTTGGTAATGACGTCGTGACCGGAACGCTTATTGACCGGCGAAAACTCGCAGAAAAGGTTTACAACGACCGGAAAAGCCTGGACCGTCTTTGCCGGATCGTTCATCCGCCGGTGCTTAAGGCGATCGCCGACGAGATCCGTCGATTAAAACGACGGCTGGTCGTTGTGGATGCGCCGCTTCTTATCGAAAGCGGTCTCCATAAAAAGATGGATAAAGTTATCGTGGTCCACGTGCCGCAGAAAACGGCAGTCAGGCGGTGCCTGAAAAGAGGTTTCACGGCTGATGACGTTAAACGGCGGATGCGCTTTCAGATGCCGTTCAGCCGGAAAAAGAAATACGCGGATTTTATTATCGATAACCGGGGGAGTGTCGCCGAAACCGGGGCCAAGGTAGCCGCGGTGTTACAGGCAGGGAAGATATAAACGTATTCATTATGACGTGATCATGAATGTGCCGGAACGTAAAAGGGAGGAAGCAAAGAATGGCTAATGAAAACATCGACATCGGAAAATTAAAAGACATGAGTATGTCGGAGCTCAATAAGCTGGCAAAGACGCTCAAGCTTAACGGGTTCTCCGGTCTTAAAAAACAGGACCTGATTTTTCAGATCCTGAAGGCAAGGACCGAACAGGAAGGGCTGATATTCGGCGAGGGTGTCCTGGAGATACTGCCCGACGGTTTTGGGTTCCTGCGAAGCCCGAAGTACAACTATCTGCCGTGCCCGGACGATATTTACATCTCACCGTCCCAGATCAGGAAGTTCAACCTGAAGACCGGTGACACCGTCAGCGGACAGATACGTCCGCCCAAGGAAGGGGAACGGTATTTTGCCCTCCTCAAGGTCGAAGCGGTAAATTTCGAAAATCCTGATGACGGCAAGGAAAAGATCCTCTTCGACGACCTGACACCGCTCTATCCCGACGAACGGTATGCCCTGGAGACGGTGCCCGACGAGATCTCGATGCGGGTCATGGACCTGTTGACACCCGTCGGCAAGGGGCAGCGCGGCATGATCGTCGCGCCGCCGTACAGCGGAAAGACGGTCCTTCTTCAGAAATTTGCCAACGCCATCACGACCAACTACCCCGAGGCATCGCTGATCGTCCTTCTGATCGACGAACGGCCGGAAGAAGTAACGGATATGCAGCGTTCGGTAAAGGGTGAGGTCATTTCCTCGACTTTTGACGAGCCTGCAGAACGCCATATACAGGTCGCGGAAGTCGTCCTGGAAAAGGCAAAACGCCTCGTCGAACATAAACGGGATGTCGTTATTCTCCTTGACTCGATCACGCGGCTTGCGCGCGCCTATAACACCGTCGTTCCGCATTCGGGGAAGATCCTGTCGGGCGGTGTCGATTCGAACGCGCTCCATAAACCGAAACGGTTTTTCGGGGCCGCGCGGAACGTCGAAGAAGGCGGCAGCCTGACGATCATCGCTACGGCCCTTGTCGATACCGGGTCGCGCATGGATGAGGTCATATTCGAAGAATTCAAAGGCACCGGCAACATGGAACTTCAGATGGACCGGGGCCTGTTTCAGCGCAGGATATATCCGGCGATCGATATCAAAAAATCGAATACCCGCAAAGAAGAACTCCTGGTCGATCAAAATGAGCTTGGCAAGATATGGCTTCTCCGAAAGGCCCTGAATGACCTGAACCCCGTTGAG
The DNA here is from genome assembly GCA_028715425.1 of Candidatus Omnitrophota bacterium. Classification (GTDB taxonomy): domain Bacteria; phylum Omnitrophota; class Gorgyraeia; order JABMRN01; family JABMRN01; genus JAQURW01. Next base: position 1,220 of record JAQURW010000070.1, on the reverse strand, counting down.
GCTATGGAGCTTTTGATCGAGAGATTGAAGAAAACGAAAACGAACAAAGATTTCTTAAAGAGTATGAACCAATAACTAAAACGGAGGGTATCATGAAGGACAAGATTCATCCTGAATACAAGCCGACGACTATCATGTGCGCCTGCGGCGCCGTGATCAACACCCGCAGTACGAAGCAGAACATCAAGGTTGACATATGCTCGAGCTGCCATCCATTCTTTACGGGACAGCAGAAACTCGTTGATTCGGCCGGTATGGTCGAGAAGTTTCAGAAACGCTACACCGGCAAGGTGCACGAGAAAAAAAGCGACGTTAAAAAAGCAGCCCCGGCCCAGCCCCAGAGCGCGCCGAAGGCCGATCTGTCGACACTGAAGAAACCCGAGGATGTGAAACCGAATTAACGGGAAGGCCCGATGTTCAATAAATTAGACGAACTGTTACGGCGTTTCGAAGAGCTCGAGAAGCTGACGCAGGATCCCGAGGTTACGCAGAACATAACGCTCTACCAGAAATATGCACGGGAAATGGCAAAACTGCGCGAGACAGCGACGACCTACCGGAAGTACCTTAAATCCCGGGAGGACATAGGGCATCTGAAAGCCGACCGTGAAAAGCACGGCGCTGATCCGGAATTCGTCGTGCTTATCGACGAGGAAATAAAGAAGCTCAGCGACGAAATGGTGCTTTTGGACTCGAGGCTCGAGGACCTGGTATTGGAGGATGATCCTGATACGGGCAAGAATATCATCATGGAGATCAGGGCCGGCACCGGCGGCGTCGAAGCGGCGCTCTTTGCTGCCGATCTTTACCGGATGTATACAAAATATGCCGCAAAAAAAGGATGGGCCATAGAGCCCATCAGCTCGTCCCTCTCGGAAAAAAGCGGCCTTAAAGAGGTGATCTTTTCGATAACCGGGAATAATGTTTACGGCCGGCTTAAATACGAAAGCGGGACGCACCGCGTTCAGCGTGTCCCCGAAACAGAGGCAAGCGGCCGCATCCATACGTCCGCAGCGACCGTTGCGGTTCTGGCAGAACCGGAGGACATCGACGTCAAGATCAATCCTCAGGACCTTAAGGTCGATACGTTCAGGGCCGGCGGAGCCGGCGGCCAGCATGTCAATAAGACCGACTCGGCCATACGGATAACGCATCTGCCGACCGGCATCGTGATCACGTGCCAGGATGAGCGAAGCCAGCATAAGAATAAGGCAAAGGCC
>JAQURW010000069.1:8429-11372 GCA_028715425.1 Candidatus Omnitrophota bacterium | reverse complement strand
CCTGATCCCGTGAAAAAGGTCCTGATAGTCGACGATGAGCCTGATGTAATGAAGGTCGTCTCGTTCAGACTGGAAAAGGCGGGCTACGGGATAGTGACCGCGGCCAACGGCGCGATAGCGCTCGCTATGATCGCCGACGCCCCGCCGGATCTGATACTCCTTGATCTGCGCATGCCTGTTATGGACGGATACGACGTCTGCAACAAGCTGAAAGGCGACGAAACATTGAAAAGGATACCGGTCATAGTGGTGACGGCCAGCAGCGGCGGCAATATCGCCGACATGATGAATAAAACAAAAGCGGACGAATACCTGATAAAGCCCTTTGACCCGGACGAACTTTTAAAAAAGGTGCGTCACTTCATAGGGTAACCGGGGAGGATCCATGAAAAAAAAGGTCTTACTGGTCGACGACGAAAACGATATCCTCCTTATCATCGGGAGGAGGATGGAAGGCTGGGGCTATGATGTCATAAAGGCCTCGGGCGGACAAGAAGCCATCGACATGATGACAAAAAACCGTCCTGACGTTGTGGTACTGGATTATATCATGCCGGCAATGGACGGACTGGCCACGCTTAAAGGAATACGGGCTATCGACGCCAAGATACCGGTCATTATGTTTACGGCATTCCCGGACGACCGGTCGATCAAGGGCAGCGAAAAGCTCGGCGTCTCTGCCTATATCCCCAAATTAAGCATCTTGTCATCGACGGAATCATCGTTGGAAACGGCCCTTCATATGGCAGTGGGCATGTTAAAGGCGTAAGTATGCGGTATGGTTACTTCATCATCCTCCTTGTCATCCTTACGCTTGCGCTGTTTTTTTGTTCCAGGCGCTTCTCCCCGCAAAAGAGCTATTGCCTGACGGGAGCATTCCTGGCAGACAACCCGACCCGGAATACCGTTATCGACTTTAAAAAGGCTTACGGCAAAAAACCGTTCATCGTCATGGTGTTTTCCGGATGGGGCGATCTGCCGGCTGAAAAAACCATACAAGACGTCTACGGAGAAGGGTGCGTCTTGATGGTCACCTGGGAACCATGGGATCCGTCCACCCGGGAGGCCGTCGATTACGATGCAATACTCGCGGGCGGTTATGACGATTATATCGTATCCTTTGCCAGGCGTATGGCGTCGGCAGGCATCCCCGTATTCATACGATTCGCGCATGAAATGAACGGTAACTGGTATCCCTGGTGCGGGCCCAGGATAGGCAGGGAAAAATACATTGCCCTTTACCGGTATGTAAAGGATAAATTCGATGAAGCGAAGGTTACAAACGCGCAGTGGATCTTTTCGGTAAACTGGGAAGACGTGCCGAACAAAGATAATTATTTTATGTCGTACTATCCCGGCGACGGATATGTCGATTTCATCGGCATAGACGGTTATAACTGGGGCAACACCAGGTCCTGGAGCAGGTGGAGAAGTTTTCAGGAGATATTCGGTCCCCGCCTCGGCGAGATCGAAAAGGCTTCACTAAAGCCGGTCATCATTACGGAATTCGGCTCGACCTCACAAGGCGGCGACAAATCCTTATGGATAAGGGAAGCCCTTCTCTATATCGGGAGGCATAGCATAATCCGGGCGTTTGTGCTTTTCAATGTCGACAAAGAGACCGACTGGAGTTTTCCGCCGGACACTCTTTATGGACAAGAGCTTAGATCGCAATTGGAAAGCAACCGCTATAGGGACAGCCGACTATGAATAAAGCGCTATCCGTTCAAAAGATCACCAAATCATATGACGGACTTGTTGCCGTAGACGGCATCTCCTTCGACGTCAATCGTAACGAGATCGTCGGCCTCCTCGGCCCGAATGGGGCCGGAAAAACCACGACCATCAACATTATTCTCGGTATCCTCGAACCGAATACGGGGACCGTTCATATCGAAGGCCTGGACCTTGTGTCGCGCCGCTCGCAGGCGATCGCACGCACAAATTTCGCGGCCGTCTATGCCCCCGTGCCCGGGAACCTGACCCTTTATCAAAACCTGTACATTTTCGGCCGTCTCTACGGCGTCAAGGCCCTTCCCGGGCGTATCGACGATATCTTGAGGCAGTTTGACCTTGAAAGTTTTCGGAACAAAAAATGCGGGGTCCTTTCTTCGGGCGAACAGACACGCGTCGGCCTCGCCAAGGCGATGCTTAACACCCCTCATCTTCTTCTCCTGGACGAACCGACCTCGTCGCTGGACCCGGCCACTGCCGCCGATATCCGCGCCAAGATCCGGGAATACGCGGTCCAGGGCGGCGGGGCGGTGCTCTGGACATCGCATAATATGTACGAGGTCGAGGATATGTGCGACCGCGTGCTGTTCCTCTCGCACGGCAGGATCCTCCTCGAAGGAAATCCCAAGACCTTACCGCGCGAGCACGGCAAAAAGACCCTCGAAGAGCTCTTTATCGCCGTGGCGCGGGAACCGCTTACACTGGAGGCCGCTTAATTATATGTCTATTACACGCACCCTTACCATCGTCCTGCGCCAGGTATATCTTATCAGGGGCAGTTTCTCGCGCGTCTTCCCTCTTTTTGCCTGGGCAGCGGTCGACATGATCCTGTGGGGATTTCTGACCAGATACCTTAACACCGTCTCCTCCCCGGGGTTTAATTTCGTCCCGGTACTTCTGGGGGCGGTCCTCCTCTGGGATTTTTTTATCCGCATTATGCAGGGTGTGACCATGGCCTTTTTCGAGGATGTCTGGTCGCGGAATTTCCTCAATATCTTTTCCACGCCCCTTTCGGTTGCGGAATATGTTGCCGGCCTTGTTATCTCGAGCATCATGACCAGCATGGTCGGGCTTGCGGCCATGGTTGTTATCGCGGTGGTACTTTTCAAATTATCCTTTGCGGTCTACGGCCTGACCCTGATAGCTTTTCTCTGCATATTATTTCTCTTCGGCATATCGCTGGGCATTTTCGGAAGCGCCCTGGTCCTT
>JAQURW010000069.1:0-8419 GCA_028715425.1 Candidatus Omnitrophota bacterium | reverse complement strand
TCCTTCATTTCGGCCCGGCCTCGGAATGGTTTATCTGGCCGATCCCGGCCCTGATATCGCCGTTCGTCGGTGTCCTCTACCCCCTATCGACGCTTCCTCACTGGATGCAAACCGTCGGGTATATCCTGCCGCCGTCATACGTATTCGAGGCCTTGCGGGCGATTCTCCTTAACAAGACGGCCTCAGGGCTTGCGCTTTTATGGAGCGCGCTCCTTTCCCTCGCCTATATCTTCCTGGCCTACTGGTTTTTTAAAAAAGTTTACCGCCATGCCTTAAAAACCGGCCTCATAGCCCGCTACAGCGCCGAAAGCCTGAATTAACCCCTCTGGTGGATAATAGTCAACAAAAAGCTCCCTCATCCTATTTAAAATAACGGGCAAAAGCCTTATAGTACGGCAATCGGATAATCACATGACCTTATCAGATATTTCAATCAAAAATCCTGTATTTGCATGGATGCTCATGATCGGCATCCTGGCCTTCGGCTGGATCGGGTACTCGAACTTGGGCGTGAGCCAGCTCCCGGATATCGATTTCCCCGTGCTCACGGTAACCATTACCTGGGAAAACTCTGCCCCGGAGGTCATGGAAACGGAAGTCACGGATATCGTCGAAGACGCGGTCATGAGCGTCGAAGGCATCAAAGAGGTCACCTCGGTATCCATGCAGGGCCAGGCGCAGATCACGCTGGAATTCAACCTTAGCCGCAACATCGACGTTGCCCTCGAAGAGGTACAGACCAAGATCGCACAGGCACAAAAGAATTTGCCGCAAGACATCGACCCTCCGGTCGTGACCAAGACAAATCCCGAAGACCAGCCGATCATGTGGCTGGCGCTCTCCGGAGACCTCCCGTTCAATGAATTGTGCCGTTATATAAACGATACCTTAAAAGACGATCTATCCATCGTTTCCGGCGTCGGCAATATTCTTTTGGGCGGATATGCCGACCCGAACCTCAGGATATGGCTGGACGCAAAAAAGATGCAGGACGAGATGCTTACCGTCGAAGACGTCCTTAACACCATCACGGCCCAGCATGCCGATATCCCGGCCGGCTATATTGACACCGGCCCCAAGGAAGTCAACGTGCGCGTCTATGGCGAAGCGCAAACCCCGCAGCAGTTCGCGAATATCGTCATACCTGAACGCATACGCGAAGGGCCTATATGGAAGAATCTCAGGATCAGCGACATAGGAAACGTGGAAGACGGCCTGGCCGACCTGCGCCGTATTTCACGCACCCTGGGCAAGAGGGCCGTCGGGCTTGGGATCGTCAAACAGCGCGGGACCAATGCCGTAGCCGTGGCAGACGCCGTGAAAAAACGGATCGAGGAGCTCAAAGACAGCCTGCCGCCGGGGATGCACATCACCGTTGTATTCGACATAACCAGATTTATCCGGGCTTCGGTGAGCGAACTGGAATTCAATCTCATGCTCTCCGTGATATTAACATCCATAGTCTGCTTCTTTTTCCTGGGGTCCTGGAGCGCAACGGTCAATGTCCTCTTATCCATCCCCACCTCTATTATGGGTACGTTCCTCATTATCTATTTCGCCGGGTTCACGATCAATACCTTTACGATGCTCGGTCTGTCGTTGATCATAGGGATCATCGTAGACGATGCCATCATGGTCCTTGAGAATATCGCGCGTTATCAGGAACAGGGCCTCGGCAGGATCGACGCGGCAATAACCGGCGCGCGCGAGATCACCTTTGCCGCCATCGCGGCATCAATAGCGATACTGGCGATCTTTGTCGCTGTCGTTTTCATGCAGGGGATCGTCGGAAAGTTCTTTTTTCAATACGGGATCACGATCTCGGTGGCGGTTTTATTTTCCCTCCTCGAGGCGCTGACGATCACGCCCATGCGCTGTTCGCAGTTCCTGCGCGTCGGGCATACGACAAAGCTGGGAAAAACGGTCGATGATCTGATGTCATGGCTTAAGGCGGCATACCACTCCTCGCTTGCCTTCTTTCTGGACCACCGCAAGGCAGTGCTCATTATCGCTAGCATCTTTTTCCTGTCCTCGCTGGGATTGACCGGCGTGCTGAAAAAAGAATTTCTTCCCTCGCAGGACCAGAGCCGTTTTCTGGTGCGGGTAACCCTTCCCCTGGGGACCTCGTTGGACGAGACCGACAGGGTCTTTAAGCTGATGGAGGACTTCCTGATGAAACGCCCGGAGCTGGAAAATTATTATTGCGCTATCGGCGGTTTTGCAGGCGGCCAGGTCAACACGGGATTTCTTTTTATTACCATGAAAGCCAAAAACATGAGGCCGCTTTTGAACGGACACCGTGAAACACAATTGGAATTCATGCAGATCGTACGGAAGGCCCTGGGCACGTTTCCCGAAGTCCAGCGCGTCGCGGTCCAGGACCTTTCGTTGGTCGGGTTTACCGCACAACGCGGCTTCCCTATCGAATTCACTGTCCGGGGACCGGAGTGGGACAAACTCGGCCCTTATAGCGACGAGATCATGAAGGAGATGGCGGCATCCGGGCTTATGACGGATATAGATACCGATTACCAGCCCGGGATGCCGGAGCTCCAGATATATCCGGACCGCGAAAAAGCAGCCGACCGCGGCGTAAGCATACTTTCGATCGCAACCACCATCGACGCCATGATCGGCGGGGTACGCCTGGGGAAATTCACCAGCCACGGCAAACGCTACGATATCCGCGTCCGATTGGCCGAGGCAGACCGGTCCAGCACCACGGATATCAAAAAGATCTGGGTACGCAACGATCACGGTGAAGTAGTGCCGTTATCCGAAGTGGTAACCACAAAACTCAAGCCTGCCCTGTTCTCGATCACGCGTAAGAACCGAGAACGGGCTATCACTATCTACGCGAATCCGGCACCGGGCCATTCGCAGGAAGAGGCGTTAGACGCCGTCCAGAAAATAGGCAAACGGGTCTTGGCCGCGGATTACCGCGTCGTCTTTTCAGGCGGCTCCCAGGCATTTAAGGAATCTTTTCAAAGTCTGATCTTTGCACTTCTATTGGGGATCTTTGTGGCCTACATGGTCCTGGGCACACAGTTCAATAGTTTCCTCCATCCGCTTACCGTACTCCTGGCTTTACCTTTCAGTATCACCGGCGCATTTCTCGCTTTATTTTTAGGGCATAATTCCTTAAATCTTTATAGCATGATCGGACTTATTCTCCTCATGGGCATTGTAAAGAAAAATTCTATCCTTCTGGTCGATTTTACCAATGTCCGGCGGGCGCAAGGCATGGACGTGCGGCAGGCGCTTCTCGAAGCCTGCCCTATCCGCCTCCGGCCGATCCTGATGACCTCTATCGCTATCATTGTAGCGGCTATCCCCGAAGCCCTTGCCATCGGCCCGGGGTCAGAGACGATGGTCCCTATGGCGATCGCGATCGTCGGAGGCGTTGCCCTTTCAACGGTCCTGACCCTGTTTGTGGTCCCGTGCGCTTACGAGACCTTCTCGCAGTTCCAGCGTCATCCTAATACGGCGGCAACGGAAAAAGATCAATAAAAAGGGGTTCAAGCACCTGTACCTTCGTATCGCAACGGTTATAATGGACCTGTACCAAACAACAAAAGGAGACTACTATGAAGACAGTGATCGCGATCGGTTTATTGCTATTCATCGCTCAAGCCATGTGTTTCGCGCAGGCTGAACAGACGATAAAAGGAGAAGTTATCGATATCTCCTGTTATACGGCAGCCGGGGCCACAGGGGCAGCACATAAAGCCTGCGCCGTCGCCTGCATGAAGGCGGGAGAACCTGCCGGTATCCTGGAGGAAAAGACAGGGAAGGTCTATGTCGCTGTTACGGCAAACCATACCAATCCCGCGGAACAACTGATCCCGTACGCGGCACAAACAGTCGAAGCCACGGGCACGGTCCATGAAAAGGCAGGGCTCTCGACCATCGAAATCAAAAGCATTAAGGAAACCACGCCGATGAAACAAGAAAAAGAAACGGTCATGGGCGGGTATTAAAAAAGAACCGTATGCGTATTTTAGTGGCCGAAGACGAAAAACGAATAGCGAGTTTTATATCGCGCGGACTCAAAGAAGAACATTACAGCGTTGATGTCGTCGAAGAAGGGGAATCGGCAGCTCATTTAGGCAGCGAAACCCCTTATGACCTCGTCATCCTGGATATCATGCTGCCTGGCAAGGACGGGATATCGGTGTGCAGGGAATTACGCGACAAAAACATCGATGTCCCGATCCTGATCCTCACTGCCCGGGACAGCGTTAAAGATAAGATACGAGGGCTCGACGCAGGGGCCGACGATTATCTTACAAAACCCTTCTCTTTCGATGAGTTCCTGGCAAGGGTACGGTCCCTTCTCCGCAGGAAGAAAAGCGGTAAAAAGACTGTCCTTGAAGCGGGCGACCTCAAACTGGATCAACTGGCGCATAAGGTATGGCGCAACGGCAGGGAAATACCCCTCACCGGCAAGGAATACGCCCTGTTGGAATACCTGATGCTGAACGCGGGTCAGGTCGTGACGCGGACAATGCTATCAGAACATGTATGGAACGAAGACTTCGACAGTTTTACGAACGTCATCGATGTCTACGTCAATCATCTCCGGAATAAGATCGATAAAGGTTTTAAAAAAGAGCTCATACACACCCTCCGCGGCACCGGATACATCTTAAAAACCTCTTAACTGCAGGCCTTCGTGACTTTTTGAAGAAGCTCATCGATCCCCCTGGATTTGTCGTAATAATCAGTGGCGCCGGCTATGACCTTTTTTTGCCGTTCCAGGGGATAAACGCTTGAGACGATTATCTTGACGCCCTTATGGAAGGTCCTCAGCACTTCATACATTATACTGCCGTCCACTTCCGGCATCCTTATATCCAGGAGGATCAGGTCGATCGGGTTCCGTTTGACTATCTCATTGGCATCACAGGCATTCGACGCCTCGACGACGTCATAGCCGACGCTGGCAAGCAACCTGGTATAGATACCTCGCACGCTGCTGTTATCATCGACAATAAGTATTCTCTTCATGACATCCCCCTTTCGGTTGGCGCCTTTCGGGCGCATTTCACAAGGGCCATTGTATCATCAACCGCATGAAGGGAACGTTAAAGCAATATTAAATATTTTTAATGTGCCGGCGGATCGTTTATAGCAGCGGGAACGTTATAAAGAAGGTCGTGCCTTTATGAAGCTCGCTTGTCACGCGGATATCAGCCTGGTGAATATTCGCGATCGATTTAACGATGCTCAACCCCAGTCCGCTCCCCGAACCCGTCGCGCGCTGTGTCCTGTCAACGGAGAAAAACCTCTCGAATATTTTCGGGAGATACTCTTCCGCGATACCGGCCCCGGTGTCAGATACGGCAACAACCGCTTTTGCGCCTTCGCGTTTCACGGTAAAAGTTATCCTGCCGGCGCTTGGCGTGAATTTTACCGCGTTATCCACGAGATTAAAGAAAAGCCTCCTCAAATGGAGTTTGTCCGCATTGATTATGAGAGGAGATACGGCGGCATCGATAAAGACACTGATATTTTTTGATTGAGCGACAAGCGCGGCCTGTTCATAGATCTCCGCGATAAACGCGACAAGGTCGGTTTTTTCGAATTTGAAAACATTCGGCCGGTAATCCAGCCGTGCCAGGAGAAGCAGGTCGTCGATCGTCCGCAGCATCCTTTGAGATTCTTCAAGTATGATGCCTATCGCCTTCCGGTACTCTTCTTCGTTTTTCGGGCTCCTCAGCGCTATCTCGGATTCGCCCCTGATGATCGCTATAGGCGTTTTTAATTCATGCGAGACATTCGAGCTGAATTCTTCTATGTACTGGAACGATTTTTCAAGCCGCGAGATCATATCGTTGAAGGCATCCACCAGAGCGATTATTTCCGCGTCGGCCAGTTTTTTCTCGACGCGTTTACTCATATCCTTATAACTGATGGTACGTGCCGCCTTCGTGATCTCGGCTATAGGCCTGAAAATATTGGCGACAAAAAAGCTTCCCAGTGCGCTCGTAAAGACCAGGACGATAAAGATCGTGAACAGGATATCTTTCATCTTGCTCTTGAGCGTAAACAGCGGCGGCTCGATGGGCGTCGCTATCACAATGGTATATTTGACCCGGTTCCTGTTGATGACCGGCCATGCCATGATCCTCAGCTTAAGGTCTTTTGATATCGCATTGACGACCCTGATCTTGTCTGCCGGTTCTTCCCGGAATACAGCCCTCAATCTCTTGAACGCCTGGCCGGTCATATTTTTTGACCGGTTGAGAACATATCCCTTCGGCGAAATCACGGCGATGTAGTCGCGGTCCAGCCCCAGCCTGTCGATCTCGCGTTTCCAGGCGCGGTCTACCTTCATGATGACGGGCCACTGGATGAGCTCTTTTCTTTCGACGTCATAAATATGAATGACCCGCTTGATCCCCAACATTTCGCCCGACGGCGGCGGCTCGAGCAGTCTGGAGTAAACCTTGACCGTCTTCATGATCGCGAGGGATTTCCTTTCGAGGTTCGCGTCCATTTCCCGGTAAAGAATATATGACAGATTGAAATAAAGGATAACGCTGTAGATCAGGAGTATCGCCCCCAGGACCGAGGTATACAATACGCCTATCTGGAACCGTACAGACCGCATCATTCTCTCAAGATATTTTTTGAACACGGTGCCACTCATCCCTTCTTTTCCGTCATCATACTCGCCCGACTGCCGTCCGTCAAAATCATTATTCCACTTTAAACTGTGGTGAATCAGGTCAATAAAAAGGAGAACCGCCCCCTTACGATGAAAATGATAATCAGCTACAATCGTCCCTTGTTAAACACAAACCTTATTGAAGAAAAAGGAGGTAACGCATGTGCAGAAAAAAATATTTATTCCTGAACTGTCTGGTAGCGGCGCTCGCCATAACGGGGGGCTCTATCGAAGGCCGCGCGCAAGAACGGCTGGAAACGCAGCCGATACAAAGCCACGATTCGAACGCGGTTATCGAACGCAAGATGAATCATATAACACCCGAACAGAGGGCGGCGGCAGCGGCAAATGCAAAAGCCGCATATTTTGCTGCGCACCCGGATGCAGCGGCAAAGGCCGCCGAGGCTCGTCTGGCGGCAGACAGGCTTGCAAAAGCCCGTATCGACGCGCTCGGCGAAACGAAAGATCCATCCGTAAAAGCGCGTATAGCGGCAGCCCGCGCTGTAATAACCCAGGAAGCGAATAATGAATCGAAAGCCCGTATCGCGGCGGCGCATGCGGCAAAGGAACAAGGAGGAAACAATGAATAAGCCCAATCCTATTTTTAGAATAATCGTTTCTTTAGCCGTTCTTGCCAACTATACTGTCTTTGATATACCTTTTATAACGGCGGGTGACGCGCACGCAGCCCCCGCGTATAATACTCCCGGAGGTAAACCTGATTACATGGGCGGGGTTTATCCTAATTATGCAAATAGCCCCATTATCAGGAAGTTCGTCGATTCGCTTCCGGGTCTGGGAGCGGCTAACGCGAACAATCTTGGAAATTATATTCCCATAGCGGTTAAAAATACCGCTGCGTATCCCGGTTCTGATTATTACGAGATCGGTTTGACTGATTATTCCCAGCAGGTGAATTCAGATTTACCTCCTACTAAGTTTCGGGGCTATAAAGATCTTCTTGCGGCCGGTACCGACGCGCAGGGGCATTATTTGGGACCTCTTATCATCGCGAAGAAAGGTACGCCTACCCGCATCAAGTTCGTTAACTTACTCGGCACAGGAAAGGCCGGCAATCTTTTTATTCCGGTCGATAAAACCATGATGGGAGCCGGCATGGGCCCCTACATGATGATGCCGCCGGTAGGCGATATGTATTACACGGAGAACCGCGCAGATCTTCATCTTCATGGCGGAGACACCCCCTGGATCAGCGACGGGACGCCGCACCAGTGGATTACCCCGGCCAACGAAGTAACATCGTATCCTAAAGGCGTAAGTTTCCAAAACGTTCCTGACATGGTCGGTGCGGGGAAAACCGTTCCGGCGCCAAGCGACTACGATGGCATAGGGACCTATTTTTATCCCAACGGACAATCGAGCAGATTGATGTTCTATCATGATCATGCGTATGGAATAACGCGCCTGAATGTGTATGCCGGAGAAGCGGCAGGGTACCTCCTGGTCGACCCGACAGAAGAAAACCTGATCACGACCGGCATACTTCCGGACCAGGGGACGCCGGCAGGTGTATATAGGTATGGGATTCCTCTCATCATTCAGGATAAGGCCTTCGTGGACGCTCCGAATATCCCCATTCAAGATCCGACCTGGAATTGGGGAACAACGGCTCCGACGCCGCACACGGGCGATCTGTGGTATCCGCATGTCTACATGCCAAACCAAAATCCGGCTGACCCTACAGGCGCAAATGCCATGGGCCGATGGGATTATGGCCCGTGGTTC
>JAQURW010000254.1 GCA_028715425.1 Candidatus Omnitrophota bacterium | reverse complement strand
CGTCGACCTTATCCAGGACGAGTTCCACCCCCTGGCGATGATTATTAAGGATATCTCCGCGGGCGCGGTCTTCCTGGCGGCGCTTAACTCGCTGGTGATCGGCTATCTTCTTTTCTCCCAGCATTTACGTTTTCAACTGGAAGACAGTATTCACAGTATCAGGCAATCGCCGTGGCATATTACGTTCATCTCGTTCATGATATTGATCTTTCTGGTGGTTTCCGGGAAGATCGTTTCAAAAAAGGGGACGCCGTTCCGCGGCGGGATGCCGAGCGGCCATGCGGCATTTGCCTTTGCGATATGGGTCATTGTCTCCTTCGTGACCGAGTCCGGCCTGGCGTCGATGTTGACATTCATCATGGCGTTCATTATCGCGCGGCACAGGGTCCAGACACGTATCCATACGGTGTGGGAGGTCACTGCCGGTGCCCTCCTGGGGGTTTTGTTGACGGCATTCATGTTTCAAATCTTGCGGTAATACATAAAAAGGGGGACTGATGAAAGCGCATATAAGAAGCACTTTTTTAACGGGGGTGGCAGTCGTATTTCCGCTTGTCCTGACGATACTTGTCATGAAATGGCTTGTCGGCTGGCTCAACAGCTGGGTATTGAACCCCCTGATCGACGTGTTGCGTCCGTTCCTGGAAAGCAAATATGCCGTCGTTGTCGCGAAATTCGGCGTATTTATCATCATGATCCTGGTGATTATTGTTATCGGCTGGGCCGCGAAGATCATCGTTGTGCGGCAGTTTTTCAGCCTGTGGGAAAGGGCGCTTTTAAAGATACCGTTCCTGGGCAAGTTGTACGAGGCGTTTAAACAGTTCGGGTCGGCGATATTCGGAGGTGGCAGGGCTATCTTTAAGAGAGTTGTCATCATTGAATACCCACGCAAGGGGGTATATTCGATAGCGTTTGTGACCGGCGAAACGAAAGACGGTGCGCGCAATATTACGCCGGAGGGACTGGTCAACGTGCTGGTGGCGACGACGCCGAGCCCGGCAAGCGGATACGTGGTGCTTGTCAAAAAAGAGGATATTATCGAAACGGATATTACCGTCGAGGAAGGGGTCAAAATGGTCATATCCGGTGGTTTTGTAGGGCAGGGGAAGTTCCATGGCGATCATAGTAACTGACGCGGTTCTGCTCAAAAAGACAGAGATCAGGGAGACCAGCCTGATCCTCGATTTCTATACGAAAGACCACGGAAGGGTCCGAGGCGTCATCAAAGGTGTTCGCAGTCCTCAGCCGCAGTTCGGAGCCCTTTATGAGCTTTTTTCCCTTGATCGTATCGTCTATTACGAATCGAAAAATAAAGACCTTTTTGTGATTGCGCGCTGTGAGCTGGTCGAGTACTTTTCCGGTATCCGCAGCGACATAGAGCGTATCAGTCACGCGCTTTATTATACCGAATTGATCGACGCTACGTGCGGCCTGGGAGAACGGAATACCGCTATCTTTACTCTTCTGACAGGATGCCTTGCCATGCTCGGTGCCGGCGAGAACCCGCGCCATGTCACCAAGGTTTTCGAGATAAAGTTGCTCGGCCTTCTGGGGCTTATGCCGGAACTGAAAAATTGTGTCGAATGCCGAGGGACCGATTTCGGCGAAAAGGTGCGTTTTACGGTCAGCAGGGGCGGCGTTATCTGCAGCCGCTGCGCCGGAGCGGGCGGGGGCGGGCTGACGGTCTCGCGCGGCGCGGTCAATTTTCTCGAATCGGTGTCTTCGATGCCGCTCGATAAGGTGGGCCGGGTGAAAATAGTGGATACTGTCTTCGGCGAGATGGAACTTTTTACGAAATTTTTTTTAGATTTTCATATACAAAAACGCTTTAAGAGTGTAGAATTTATGAAACAAATTGGCGTATAGTTACCGGGGGTTTTTGTGCCTGCTGATATTAATAAAATAGAGTCATTGTGCAAACGCCGGGGTTTTATATTTCAATCCAGCGAGATTTACGGCGGCTTGGGAAGCGTTTGGGACTACGGCCCCATGGGGGTAGAGCTCAAGAACAATGTTAAACGCGCCTGGTGGCGCAGCATGGTCTATGAGCGAAATGATGTCGAGGGGCTGGATGCAGCCATCCTTATGAACAGCTCCGTCTGGAAGGCATCGGGCCATGTTACCAGTTTTGCGGACCTTCTGGTTGACTGTAAATCCTGCAAAAAACGCTTTCGGCACGATCACCTGAAAGGGCCCGTCTGCCCCGAGTGCGGCGGGAGCTTAACGGAACCGCGGCAATTCAATCTTATGTTTAAGACCCATATTGGCTCGGTCGAAGGCGGGGGCATGGAGGTTTATTTGCGGCCCGAGACCGCGCAGGGGATATTCGTTAATTTTCAAAATGTCCTTGTCTCGTCGCGGAAAAAACTCCCTTTCGGTATCGCACAGATCGGCAAATCGTTCAGGAACGAGGTCACTGCCGGTAATTTTATATTCCGCTGTCGTGAATTCGAGCAGATGGAGATGGAATATTTTGTCGATCCGAAAACAGCCGACACCTGGTATGATTATTGGGTTAACGAGCGTTTCGGTTGGTACCTGCGCATGGGTATAAAGAAAGAGAACCTGAAGCTCCGCCAGCATGAGAAAGACGAGCTCGCTCATTATGCCAAGAACTGTCATGACGTCGAATATCAGTTCCCGCACGGATGGGCCGAGCTCGAAGGTATTGCCCACCGGGGAGATTTTGACCTTACCCAGCACGCGAGTTTGAGCGGAAAAGACCTGAGCTATTTTGACGAAGCGGTCAAGCAAAGGATCGTGCCGTACGTGATCGAACCTTCGGGCGGCGTAGACCGCGCGGTTTTGGCGTTTCTGACGGATTCTTACCGCGAGGAACCCGTGCGCGACGATACGCGGACGGTGCTGGGACTGCACAAAGATCTGGCCCCGATCAAGGTTGCGGTATTACCGCTGCTCAGGAACCGCCCCGAGATCATCGAAATGGCCCGCGGCATCGTCCGGGACCTGTGCGGCGAACGCAGGGTAGTCTACGACGATACTGCGTCGATAGGCAGGCTTTACCGCCGTCAGGACGAGATCGGCACACTGTATTGCGTTACGGTCGACGTGGAGTCGTTGACCGATAAGAAGGTGACGGTACGTGACCGCGATACGATGTTACAGGAACGTATCGGC
>JAQURW010000068.1 GCA_028715425.1 Candidatus Omnitrophota bacterium | reverse complement strand
TTTGAAACCCCCCGCTGTCAATAGCTTTTATGGGGCAGGGATTTTTTTTAAAAAAATCATTGACAAAGAGGGAATATTCCTATATACTACCGCTTGTAGTGCAGAGGAGTAAAAATCTTTAAGCCGTAAGGCAAAAAGTAACTGCCTTATGGTTTTTTTTTAGGATTCTCCTCTGCAAGTTTTTGCTGAAAGGAGGAAGCACCAAATGGCAAGAGGAAAAGTGAAATGGTTCAACAATGCTAAGGGTTATGGATTTATCTCCCTCGATAGCGGCACCGATGTATTCGTACATCACAGCGCTATACAGGGTGAAGGCTATAAATCTTTAGATGAAGGCCAGGAAGTCGAGTGCGAAGTCGTCGACAGCCCAAAAGGCAAGCAGGCATCTAAAGTTACAAAAGTGTAACTTAGCAAAAAATATACGCCCCCTGTAGAGCCCATTGGGCGATACGGGGGGCGTATATGTATCCATGTTCAGAACTTTACCCTTGACAGACCGTCGTATATGTGTTAATTTACGACTCCTACAGGAAAGACAATGAATACGAAAACCATAATGCTTCATAAAGAAAACGTTCACAGGACCTGGCATCTGATTGACGGCAAGGACCAGGTACTGGGCAGGCTTGCGGGGAGGATCGCCAACCTTCTTATCGGCAAGGGAAAGACCTGCTATACTCCCAATGTTGACATGGGCGACGGCGTTATCGTTATCAATGCAGATAAGATCATCGTAACCGGCAGAAAACTCGAGCAGAAATTCTATAAACGTTTTTCCGGATATCCGGGCGGATTGAAGGAAGAGCCGATGAAGCATGTTATGGTCAGAAAACCGACCTATGTCCTTATGCATGCCGTTACCGGCATGATACCTAAGAACAGGCTCGGCAGCCGGATGTTGACGCGCCTCCGGATATATACCGGCGACAAACATCAGCAAGCGGCTCAGTTAGCGGTACCGAAACCGAAAACAGACGATAAAAAAATCAGGAAGAATAAGGAAACAAAATAATGCCAGAGACTCCCGAAACCAATAATGCAAAACCAGAAACGGCTCCCACGCCCGAAGCGGCCGCGGCACCGGTTGCTCAGCCTGCGCCGGAAACGGCAGCCCAGGCAGCACCAGCGGTAAAACCGGCCAGGGAAAAAAAGAAAACATACGAAGGCGAATGGGCAGCGACAGGCCGGAGGAAAAACGCCGCAGCGCGGGTGAGGCTCCTTTCGCCCGGTACGGGCAAGATCACGGTTAACGGCAAACCCTACGATAAATATTTTACCCGGGAGACCTATCACATAACGATCATGCAGCCGCTTAAGCTTGCGAAACTTATCGACAAGTTCGATATTGTTATCAACGCCAAGGGCGGCGGGACTACCGGGCAGGCCGATGCCGCACGGCATGGCATAGCCCGGGCCATCATAAAATTCGATACCTCGCTCCGATCACTCATCAAGAAGGCCGGATTCCTGACGCGGGATCCGCGCGCGAAAGAACGGAAGAAGTACGGCCGTAAGCGCGCCCGCAAGAGATTCCAGTACTCGAAGCGGTAACCCTAAACAAACCACAACAAACATAGTTAATTCTTTGCGATCGTGTCAATGTATTTCCGACGGGAAGTTTGGCGGTACCCCGACGAGAAAATATGTTGACACGGCACGCTTTTTTGTTTATACTGATAATCTCACGGTACATTCTACGACGGGAACAGACAGTTGATGCGATAAGACAGGAGAGGGATATGAAACTAAGGGTTGGCGTTGTTGGGGCGACGGGGTACGCCGGTGAGGAAATATTGCGTTTGCTGGTCCGGCATAGCGAGGTTGAGATCGCATCGCTGACGGCGATTATCGATAAGCCGAGTATTTTTTCCGATGTATTCCCGGCATTTAAGGGCATCGTCGATATCATGTGCACGGCGCCCGATGTCGACGATATTATAAAGAAAAGCGATGTTGTTTTTCTGGCGCTGCCGCATACGGTATCCATGCAGTATGCGCCCGGATTTTTAAAGGCCGGTAAGCGGGTCATCGACCTGAGCGCCGATTACCGCCTCGATCCGGCGCTCTATAAAACGTGGTATAACCATGAGCACGCGGACCTGGGAAATCTTAAGACCGCGGTCTACGGCCTGCCGGAGCTCAATAAGGAAAAGATCAGGAGTGCTCGCCTTATCGCCAACCCCGGCTGTTATCCGACGGCGACGATCCTTGCGGCATTGCCGATGGTGAAGAACGATCTCGTCGACGGTGAGATCATCGTCGATGCGAAAAGCGGTGTGACCGGGGCCGGACGGAAGGCCGCGATAGCCCTTTGTTTCGGCGAGGTCGATGAGAACCTCAAGGCCTATAAGATAAACGAACACCAGCATATGCCCGAGATGGCAAGTATTTTAAGCGTCGCCGGCGGGAAGAACGTGAGCGTTGTTTTTACGCCGCATCTTATTCCGATGCGACGGGGGATCCTGTCGACGGTCTATATCCATTTAAAGACAGCGCTGCCCGAACAGGAGATCATCGGCCTTTATAATGCTGCGTATAAACAAGCCGCTTTTGTGCGGGTGCACAAACCGGGGGCGTATCCGGAGATCAAGGATGTCCTGAATACGAACTTCTGCGATATCGGGATCAAGGTGAGCGGTAAACTCCTCATCGTTGTCTCTTGTATAGATAATCTTTTAAAAGGGGCCGCGGGCCAGGCTGTCCAGAACATGAATATCATGTACGGATTTGATGAAACGAAAGGATTGAGATAACCATGTCGCGATATATTTTACCGCGGGGGTTTCTGGTAAACGGCACCCATTGCGGGATAAAAAGATTCAATAAGGATCTCGGTATCATCTATTCGGCGGCGCCGTGCAAGGCTGCGGGCATGTTTACCAAAAATAAAATTAAGGCAGCGCCGCTTTTAGTCGCCAAAGAGATATTGGCCAAAGGTGAACCGATCCATGCCGTTATTGTCAATAGCGGCAACGCCAACTGCTGCGCGGGCCGCGTCGGTACCGGGGACGCGAAAAAAATGATCATGGGGGTCACGGCCAACCTGGACCTTAAGTTCAATAACGTCCTGGTATCGTCGACCGGTGTTATCGGGAAGCGCCTGCCGGTCGACCTGATCGTCGCGGCCATCCCGAAACTGGTTAAACGTCTTTCGGAGAGGGCGGTCATGAGTTTCGCGAAGGCGATACTGACGACCGACAAAAAAAGGAAGGTGGAAACGACACGGTTCTTGATCGGCAGCCATGAGGTCATTATCACCGGTGTCTGTAAAGGCTCCGGTATGATACATCCCAACATGGCGACGATGCTCTGTTTCATTATGACCGATGCCAATATCGATAAGGACGCGCTTAAGCTTGCCCTGCGCCGGGTGACGGACGATACCTTCAATAATATAGCCATCGATAACGACATGAGCACAAACGATACCGTCTTCATCCTGGCCAACGGCCGGGCAGGGAATGAGCCGATCAAAAAAGGGACAAAAGAGTTTGATCTTTTTGTGAAACATCTCCATGGGATAGCATTGGAGTTGTGCCGCGAGGTTATACGGGACGGCGAAGGAGCGACCAAGCTTATACACGTCAGAGTGAAAGGCGCCAAGACCGAAAAGGATGCCAAAAAAGTGGCGCGGATGATCGCCGATTCTCTCTTGGTCAAAACGAGCGTACACGGCGGCGACCCGAATTGGGGGCGTGTGGCCGCAAGCGTCGGTTCAAGCATGGCTGACGGCATACGCTACGGCAAGATCGAGATCTATCTCGACAGGGTCTGTATGTTCAAGAACGGCAAATTCACCAATCCGGCGGCAAACCGGGTTGCGACGATCTATAAACGGGGCACAGTCGATATCCTGGTCAACCTGAACGCCGGCACCAAAAGCGCCTTCATGTTCACCTGCGATCTTTCGAAAAGATACGTCGAGATCAACGCGCATTATATGACGTGAAACTGGTGGTTAGCGTATAGCGATTAGCGGTTAGGGGATTGTTGTTATAAACGATTATTACTAATCGCTAACCGCTATCCGCTAACCGCTTAACGAGGAGGATTTGAGCCGACGATGGAAGAAGCTATCAAAAAGAGCGAAGTCCTGATCGAGGCCCTTCCGTATATCAAGAAGTTCTTCAAGAAGAACATTGTGATCAAATTCGGCGGGAGCTCGCTCGGCGATGCGAAGGTCAGGCGGACCGTCCTGGAAGACATCGTGTTCATGAATTTCGCCGGAATGAACCCGGTGCTGGTACATGGCGGCGGGCCGTTCATAAATGATAAGATGAAGGCTTTAGGCAAGACCTATACGTTCGTGAAAGGCCTCCGGGTGACCGATGAAGAGACGATGACCATCGTCGATCAGGCCCTCGAAGAACTTAATCATACCCTCGTGACCGAAATAAAGGCCGTCGGCGCCGAGGCATTCGGATTAAGCGGCAAGGAGAACGAGCTTTTGGTAGCCCAGAAAAAGATGCAGGGTAACCATGATATCGGATATGTCGGCAATGTCGCGGCGCTCGATACGACCGTGCTGGACCGTCTCCTGGAGACGAATATCATCCCTGTTATATCTCCCGTCGGCATGGGCAGGGACGGAAAACTATACAATATTAACGCCGACGAAGCGGCTGCGCGTATTGCGGTCGCGATCAAGGCAGAGAAGATCATCGTGCTGACCAATGTAGACGGTGTTCTTTTTGAGAAAAACGAAAAAATGCGGCTTCTTGAATCATTATCGCTCGATGATATTAAATTTCTCATCGAAAAAGGCATTGTTACCGGCGGTATGATACCGAAGGTGCAGGCCTGTATAGAAGCACTGGAAGGCAAGGTGAAAAAGGCGCACATCATCAGCGCGAGATTGCCCCATGCCATGCTTCTGGAAATATTTACCGATAAGGGTATCGGGACGGAAATCGTGAAACTGGGACGTCGGACAAAGGCGACAGAGGGGATCTGATAGGTTCGTGCATCGCGCCTCGTAGATCGTAGAAGAGGCTCCTTTTAATAAAGGGGAAATGGCATCCGCCATGTTATGCGCGATGAAGGAAACATGAGATAGGAGCGACGATGAATCTTAAAAAAGTAAAATCATTGTATGATCACTACGTGTTGAACACCTACACAAGAGTCGACCTGTGCCTGGTAAAAGGCAAGGATACGGTCGTCGAAGACACGAGCGGCAAAAAGTATCTCGATTTTTTTCCGGGCTGGGCCGTGAGCGGCCTCGGCCACCGGAATAGCCATGTCATAAAACGCGTGAACGACCAGCTCAAAAAAATAATCCATGTGTCGAACAATTATTATAACGAGCTTCAGGGCGAGTTGTCGAAAGTTATCATCCGGAACTCTTTTCCCGGCAAGGTCTTCTATTCCAATAGCGGCGCCGAGGCGAACGAAGCGGCGGTCAAGCTTGCACGGAAATTCGGCCACGATAGCGGCAGGTACGAAGTGATCACCATGGAAAAATCGTTCCATGGGCGGACGATAGCCATGATAGCCGCGACCGGCCAGGACAAGGTCAAAAAAGGTTTCGAGCCGCTGCCGGACGGGTTTAAACATGTGCCTTTCAATAACATCAGCGCTGTCGAGAACGCGATAAGCGATACAACGATAGCGATCATGCTCGAGCCGGTCCAGGGCGAGGGCGGGATCAATATTGCCGATAAGGAATATATCCGAGCCCTGCGGCGGATTTGCGACGAAAAAAAACTTCTTCTCATATTCGACGAGGTCCAGACCGGTATCGGCAGGACGGGAGAGGTCTTTGCCTTCAAGCACTATGATGTCCAACCCGATGTCTTTACGCTTGCGAAATCGCTGGGAGGGGGATTTCCAGTAGGCGCGACCGTCGTAAGCGAAAAATATGCCGGTGTCCTGACGCCGGGGACCCATGCCTCTACCTTCGGCGGCAGCCCGATCGTTGCGGCCGCGGCACTGGGCGTATTTGATGCCATGGAAAAAGGCGGCCTGCTCAAAAATGCGAACCGGATGAGCTCGTATATGAAAAAGGCCCTTCTGGAGCTCAAGGGTAAATATCCGGTCATTAAAAAAATCAAGATCCTGGGGCTTATGATAGGACTGGAGATGGACATGGAGGATGCCGGCGAGATATACACGCAGTGTTTGCTGAAAGGGCTCCTCATAAACTGCACGCAGAAAAATATTTTAAGGATCATGCCGCCCATCTGCGTGACGAAAAAAGAAGTCGATGTGGCTATCCGTATATTAGGGAGTGTCCTAAGCAGCCTGACCGGCCGGTGATGCGCGAATGACCAAACACCTTTTAACTATAACAGAGCTTTCTTCGTCGGATATTGCCGGTATCTTTGCGATCGCGTCCCGGCTGAAAAAGAAGCCGTTCTCGAAAAGCAGCGTGCTGAAGAACAAGGTCGTCGGTCTTATATTTGAAAAGCCGTCCAACAGGACGCGGGTCTCGTTCGAGGCCGGGATCCGTCATCTCGGCGGCACGTCCGTGTACCTCGGTTCCGATGATATAAAATTCGGCGTCAGGGAACCGGTCAAGGATATCGCGAGGACCCTCTCACGGTATGTCGAACTTATGGTCTTAAGGACGTTCCGGCACGAAGATGTCGAGGAGTTTGCCGATTATTCGACCGTGCCGGTCATAAACGGTTTGAGCGACCTTGCGCATCCGTGCCAGGCCCTGACCGATATTTTTACGATCGGGGAAAAACTGGGATCGGTCAGGGGAAAGACCCTGGCGTATGTCGGCGACGGAAATAATGTCCTTTATTCGCTCATGTATTGCGCGGCGAAGATGGCGATGCACGTGCGGATCGCCATGCCCGCAAGGTATAGCCTGCCGCGGGGCGTCATAAGCGACGCGGGCGTAGCGGCAAAAAGATCAGGAGGGAGTATTACCGTGACGACCGATCCGTCAGAGGCTGTTAAAGGCGCTGACGTGATTTACACCGACGTCTGGGTAAGTATGGGACAGGAGGCCGAGCGAAAGGTGAAGATGGCGGCGTTCAAGGGCTTCCAGGTGAATAGAACCCTTGTGGAAAAATCAGGACGGAAATCGCCGCTTATTATGCACTGCCTTCCCGCTCACCGGGGTGAAGAGATCGCCGAAGAGGTCCTGGAGAGCCCCGGCTCGATCGTGTTCGACGAGGCTGAAAACAGATTACATATCGCCAAGGCAATCATGGTGAAACTGGTAGGAGATGATAGATGAAAAAAATAGTGCTGGCATATTCGGGCGGCCTGGATACATCGGTAGCCATTAAATGGCTTACGGAGCGCGATTACGAGGTCGTCGCCTATCTGGCCGATGTCGGCCAGGGGCAGGATTTTAATGTTGTAAAAGAGCGGGCATTGAAGACGGGCGCCGTGAAGGTGATCATCGACGATCTCAAACGGGAGTTCGTGTCCGATTTCATATTCCCGGCGCTTAAGGCGAACGCGGTCTATGAGGGGAAGTATTTCCTTGCCACGGCGCTATCGCGGCCGGTCATTGCCAAGGGGCTTGTCCGGGCGGCAGAAAAAGAAAAGGCCGCGTATATCGGCCACGGGTGCACGGGTAAGGGGAATGACCAGGTGCGTTTCGAAGTGACGGCGATGATATTAAACCCAAAACTTAAGGTCGTCGCGCCGGTGCGGGAATGGGACCTTCCGACACGTGATGCCGAGATCGAATACGCGAAACTGCACGATATCCCGATCGATGTGACGAAGAAAAAGCCGTACAGTATCGATAAAAATGTATGGGGCATATCTATCGAGAGCGGAAAACTGGAAGACCCGTATTTTGAGCCGCCCGAAGATATTTATCAGATGAGTACGAGCGTCGATAAGTCCCCGAAAAAGGCCGCGTACGTGGAGATCTATTTCGAAAAGGGGATCCCTAAAAAGATAAACGGCCTTACGTATGCGCCGCTTAAACTTGTCGAGGCCCTCAACGTGCTCGGCGGAAAACACGGTATAGGCCGCACCGATATGATCGAGGACCGGCTTGTCGGGATAAAGTCGCGGGAGATCTATGAAGCCCCGGCTGCGGTCATACTTTCAGAGGCGCATAAGGCGCTGGAACTTCTGACGCTTGACCGGGAAACAATTCATTTTAAGGAAAAGGTCACGCTTGAATACTCGAGGCTGGTCTATTTCGGGCTCTGGTATTCTCCTCTTAAAACCGCGTTGGACCGGTTTATCGATACGACGCAGAAACGCGTGACCGGGACGGTACGGGTGCGCTGCCATAAGGGGCACGCGGTCGTGGTGGGGAGAAAGTCCCCGCATTCGTTGTACCGGGAGACGCTGGCAACGTACGGCGAAGGTGATACCTTTGACCAGTCGCTGGCGAAGGGGTTCATACAGATCTTCGGGTTGCCGTATCGAAAGTGAAAAAAAACGACCTACGAACTACGATATGCCGGGCACGAACAATGCATAACGAGGAGTTAAACAATGGCCAAGAAGCTGTGGGGCGGGCGATTCAAAAAAAAGACCAATCCGCTGGTCGAAGACTTCACCAAGTCGATCGATTACGATTATAAATTAGCGAAGGCAGACATCATCGGGTCGCAGATCCATGTCTCTATCCTTGAAAAAAGCGGGTTTCTGACGCATGAGGAAAAAGAGAAGCTCATGAAGGGGCTCGATATCGTCTATAACGAGCTGAAAAGCGGCGAGTTCGTTTTTGACAGGGAATGCGAGGATATTCACACCAATATCCAGAATGCCCTTGAAGAGCACATCGGCGATCTTGTCCTTAAACTCCATACGGCGCGGTCGCGGAACGATCAGGTCCTTTTCGACCTGAAGCTGTTTTCGAAGAACGAGCTTTTGGCAATAACGTCGCTCTGCGCGGACTTGAAAAAGGCCTTGAATACCGCATGCGTCAAGGCCAAGGGCATTATTATCCCCGGGTATACGCATCTGCAGAGGGCACAGCTTATTTATCTTACCGATCATCTTAAGAGCTATGTCGAGATGCTGGACCGGGATTATAACCGGCTTATCGAGATCGGCACGCGGATCAAACTGTCGCTCGGCGCCGGTGCCCTTGCGGGAACGCCGATCAAGGCGGATATCTACTCGAAACTGATCCAGGAATTCATAAAGGAACAGAAGAAATTTGCCGCTATCCTTAACATCAAAAGCGATGTAACGACGCCGAAGGCCCTTGATACGGTCAGCGACCGGGATTTTGTCATCGAGATACTGTCGGCCCTCGCTATCGTCGGGATGCACCTCTCGCGGTTTGCCGAGGACCTTATCATCTGGTCGACCAAGGAATTTAATTTTGTCCAGCTTGACGATGCCTTCGCTACGGGGAGCTCGCTTATGCCGCAGAAAAAGAACCCGGACGTACTGGAGCTTGTCAGGGGATATACCGGTATCTTATACGGCAATCTCGTCAGCGCACTGACCATGATGAAAGGGCTGCCGCTGACCTATAACAGGGATATGCAGTTGGATAAGCCGCCGCTTTTCAGTTCCTTTGAGATCATTGCCAAGGAACTCAAGGTCATGGCTGCGCTGGTAGCCACGCTTGAATGGAATACCGGCGTGATACAAAAGAGCATCGAGGAAGACGAAGGCATCTACGCAACCGACCTTGCCTATTATCTGATCGGCAAGGGGATCCCCTTTTCCCGGGCGCATGAGATCATCGGCAGACTTATGAGTTACTCTCTGGAAAGTCAAAAAAAGATCAGGCAGATGAAAGACGAGGAATTAAAGACTTTCTCGGAGGCGTTGAAGCATACCGAGATCGTCAAACTTATGGACCCCGTCATTTCTGTAAAATCGCGGGTATCGGTCGAACGGTAAACCCATGCATCGATTCCATTATCGTAATGATACATTATACGCCGAAGACGTGCCGGTCGGCGAGGCCGCGCGCAGGTTCGGGACGCCGCTCTATCTGTACAGCCACGGTACGATCGTCGATCATTACCTGAAGATCAAAGAGGCCTTCCGGGAGGTCGAACCCCTTATATGTTTCTCCATGAAGGCGAATTCGTCGTCGGCGGTTCTGGCAAGCCTTGTTAAACGCGGGGCCGGGCTTGACATCGTTTCGGGCGGCGAACTCTACCGCTCGCGCAGGGTTAAATGCCCGGCATCGAGGATCGTATACGCCAGCGTCGGGAAAAGGGAGGACGAGATAGACGAGGCGATCCGCGCCGGTATCCTTCTTTTCAATGTCGAGTCCGAGCCGGAGCTTCGGATGATCAATAGGCGCGCTCACGCCCGGCGTAAGAAGGTTATGGTGACGCTCAGGCTTAATCCCGACGTCGAGGCGCATACACATCATTACATTACGACGGGAAAAAGCGAAAACAAATTCGGCCTTGATTTCAATACGGCACGTGCGATAATCCGCTTCAGCAACCGGTATAAGAACGTCGATATCGCCGGTGTCCATATCCATATAGGATCGCAGATCACCGAGGCGCAGCCGTTCGTGGCGGCGATCAGGAAGACCCTTCGATTTATCGATACCCTCGGCGTTGTGATACGCTATTTTAATATCGGCGGCGGAATGGGGATCGTCTATGATAAGGAGAGGCCGCAGGGGGCCAATGAGTTTGCCGCAAAGGTGCTCCCGCTTTTCGAGGACAGGGATTTCAAGCTTATTCTCGAACCCGGCCGGTTTATCGTCGGCAATAGCGGTATACTCGTGACCCGTGTCGTCTATATTAAAAAAAGCGCCTCCGGGAAACATTTTGCGATTGTGGACGCAGGCATGAACGACCTCATAAGGCCGAGCCTTTACAGCGCATATCACGAGATCCTGCCGGTCGATTGCCCGAGACAGGCAGGCGGTGCGCGATCGAGAAGGACGGTTAAATATGATGTCGTCGGGCCTATATGCGAGTCCGGCGATTTTCTCGGTAAAGACCGGGTCCTGCCCGAATTAAAGGAGGGAGACCTCCTTGCCGTGATGGGCGCCGGCGCTTACGGGTATGCTATGTCGAGTAATTATAATTCGCGTCCGCGTCTTCCTGAAGTAATGGTTATCAAAAATAGGGTGCATCTGGTGCGGCCGCGTGAGACGTACGCGGATCTGGTGCGTGGTGAAAAGGTTCCGAAGGGGATTTAACGCAAGGTATGAGATATGAGCCTGGTCAAATTTACAAAAGTAGTCGGCGCCGGTAACGATTTTATCGTCGTCGATAACCGGGACGGCAGACTCGGGAAGGCCGTCAAAGATTTTGCGCGGTTCAGCCGGCAGTTATGCCACAGGAAATATGCCATCGGCGCGGACGGCGTGCTTGTCCTCGAACGCTCGCGGAAAGCTGACCTTACCATGAGGATATTCAATCCTGACGGTTCCGAGGCGGGCATGTGCGGTAACGGGGCGCGCTGTTCGGTCCTTTATGCGCGTCTGAATGGCGTGTGTCGCGGGAATGTCCGCCTCGAGACAGTCGCCGGCATCATAACCGCATCGGTCCGGGGAGACCTGGTGAAACTCAACATGACCGATCCGGCCGGCATTGATCTGAATAAAAAGATATCGCTGGGCGGTAGAGGCTTACTATGCCACTTTGTGGATA
>JAQURW010000253.1 GCA_028715425.1 Candidatus Omnitrophota bacterium | reverse complement strand
TCCTTTTTATCGAGAATACGGGTGTCCGTATACCGACGTTCCGCGATATCGGAAGGATACGTAAAAGGTTCCTGAACTGGAAGAACGGTGTGCACGGTATCAGGAAGATCGAAGATGGATTGTATGTCTATGCGCCGCTCGTCCTGCCGTTCCCGTATTCACGCATAGCGCGGTTCGTTAACCGGAAGATGATGTTCTCGATCCTGTTCAGATGGCTCAGGGCAGTGGGATTCAGGGCCCCGGTCATATGGACCTTTTTACCGACAGGCCTTGGACTCGATCTTATCAACTCGCTCGAACCCAAGGCAGTGATCTATTACTGCATAGATTCGTTCACTGCCAGTTCGGCGTCTGCGGCAAGGATCCAGGACACGGAAAGGCGCACGATCGAAAAGGCCGATCTTGTCTTTGCAACGAGTGAGCAACTCGTCAAATACTGTTCCCGGTTCAATCCAAACGTCCATTTTTTCCCGTTCGGCGTCAATATCGATAACTTCGACCGGGGCGTCGGCGCGGAAGGGGCCCCTCCCGACGATATGCGCGGTATACCGCGGCCGATAGCCGGCTATATCGGCGGGATCCATAAGTGGATAGACCTTGATCTGGTGTATGCGTGCGCCCGCGCTCACCCGGAGGTTTCGTTTGTTTTTTGCGGGCCGCTCCAGTCGGATGTCGCGCGGTTCAAAACGGTCAACAATGTCCATTTTCTCGGGCAGAAAAAGACCGAAGAGCTTCCCCGGTATGTGCGGCTCTTTGATGTCGGCCTGATACCGTATGTCCTGAGCGATTATACGAACAATGTCTATCCTACCAAGCTGAACGAATACCTGGCAATGGGGAAGCGGGTGGTCTCTACGGCCCTGCCCGAGGTAGAGCGTTTCAACTCGATGCACGGTAATATCGTTGCTGTGGAACGGACGTGCGAAGGTTTTTCCCGCGCTGTCGGCGCAGCGGTCAAAAGGCCTCTTGCGCCGAAAGAGGCGGAGGGTATAGTATCCATCGCGCGGAAAAATTCGTGGGCATCCCGTTTGGACGAGATGTCCTTATTGATCGAGAACGTGATCGAGCAAAAAGAGCGTGAAAAAGAAGAACAATGGAAGGTCAACCTTAAGCGGTTGTACACGGATGTGTTGAGAAAGGCGGCTCCGGTAGCGGTTGCGGCCGCAGTCGTTTATGGAGCGCTCTTTTATACGCCCCTGGTAAGTGTCATGGCACGGCCTCTTTTCAGGGCTGATGTACCGGCGAAGGCCGATGTTATCGTCGCGCTGGGCGGCGGTGTCGGCGAGTTGGGTAAGGTCGGCCAGGGGCATGAGGAGCGTGTCGATACGGCGGTACATCTGTACCGGGAAGGCTATGCCGATAAACTTTTGTATCTGAGCGGATACCGTTATGTCATGAAGGAGGCCGAGGTCATGAAGGCCCTCTCGGTTTTTCTGGGCGTACCCGAACGCAGCATCGTTATCGATGATAAACCGGTCAATACGCATGAAATGGCCCTCAGTGTCGATAAATTTTTATCGAAAAACGGCTGGAAAAGTGCTATATTGATATCTTCCCCTTACCATATGGCGCGCCTTCGGATGGTGTGCCGGAAGGTAATGCCGGATATAAAAGTCTATTGCGTGCCGGTGCGGGAAAGCGCCTGGGACCCTGCAAAGGGGAGGGTTACGTGGTATCAGATAAATCTGGTCCTGCGCGAATATGCCGCGATCGGATATTACCGTCTGAAAGGATATCTATAATTTTGTCAAGGCAGGCCATATGACTATTAGGCGTAATAGAAAGCTTTTCGGTATCTTTAACCTGCTTGATATTGTTGTCGTGGCCTTTATCCTGGTATTGATCGTGCCCGGGATCCATTATTATATAAAATTTAATGAAAAAGGGATCGCTGAGCAGAAGCTCCTGGAACGTTATCTTAACTGGCAGGAGAACAGCAACGCAAATACCGGCCAGGGGCAGACCGGTTCGATGTGCTTGGATGTCTGTTTTAAGAATGTCCCGGCGCCGGTCCTGAAACTGATGAAGGCCGGCGACAAAGAAATCGGCCCGCAGGGGATCGTGCTGGCAGAGATCATATGGCTGGGAACCCCTGAGGCTAAGTACTTCGTGTCGGGATGTCTCAGGGAGGAGGATAACGTGTCCGTGATGTTGAACTCCGCTGATAAAAACCTGTATTCGGTCCCGGCAACGATACGGTTCCACGGCGTCATCGGCAACGGCGGCGCTTTTTTATACAAGATCGAAAATCTCGCAGGGCCGACGCCCAAGGTTTTCTCGTGCCCCGGGTACGATGCGTCGTTCATACTGGAATCGACCGGGCTGCCCAAATATATCCGTCATAAAAGCGGCTATATCGATGTCAGCGTCTCGGTCAAAAACCTGGATGAGGGAACACTGAAAAAAATACAGCTTCACGATAAGAAGGCCGATGCCAACGGCATAACGGTATGGGAGATCACGGCTGTCGGGCAGCCGGTCCGGAATTATTATTACATCCCGGGTTCGGCGGCCGAGCCCGTCCGCCTTACCCCCGAGGACGGGTTGTATGCCCTGCCGGTTACGATGAGGTTATGGGTGGATGTAAATATCGACAGGACATTTTTTTGTGAAGGGAGACGGGTAGTGGAGTTTTCCGCGATACCGCTGGTCACCGGTTCGTATTCGGTTACCGGCGTTGTCGAAAAATTCGTCTATGATAACGGTGCCAACCATGCAGATCCTGAAAAATAAAAAACTGTTCGGCTTATTCAATCTACTGGACGCGGCGATCATCGGCTTTATATTCGTTATCGCCATACCGGGTATCGGCTACTATATGAAATGTAATGAGCGGGGCGCTGTCGAAGCGAAGGTCCTGGAGCGCCTGCTTAACCGGCAGGAGGCCGACAGCCGGTTTAAGCGTGAAGGGACCGTCGATATCAAGGCTTCGTTCAAGAATCTCAGGCAGGAGGATATCGGGGCCGTCAAGGTCGGCGACAAAGAGGTCCTTTCCGACGGAACGGTCCTTACCGAGGTCGTCAAAGTCGGCGTCCCTGAGCCGAACTATTTTCTCGTCAAGAATTTCAGGTCGTGGCCGGATAAAGACCCGTATCTGCATATGATGACCGGTGACGGGCGCTTTACGCTGCCGGTCGTATTGCGCCTGCGCGG
>JAQURW010000252.1 GCA_028715425.1 Candidatus Omnitrophota bacterium | reverse complement strand
ATAGACCATCTTGGCCATAAATGAGATGACCTTTGTATTCAGACGGTACGGCATCGGATTGATCGAAAAAAATATCTTTTTATATACCGTCCCCTCAAGGATCTTCCGATCGAGGGCGCGCCTGCTCGCCGCAAAAACTATCGTGGCGCCCCGCTGTTTCTCCAGTTCATGCGCCAGAGCGATTGCAGGGAATATATGTCCGCCGCTTCCGCCGGCTGCGATGAGGATCTTCATATACCCGATTCCCGTGTCGCATTCAACAATAACGCGATCGCCACCATATGTATGACCAATGATGTGCCGCCGTAGCTTACGAACGGCAGCGGCAGCCCCTTGGTCGGCAGTATACCCGAGACAACGCCGATATTGACGATCACTTCAAAGGCTATCATAAATACGATCCCGAATATAAGCGTTTTCCTGAACAGGTCATTGACCCTGAATGCCGCCATAGCCCCCATCCAGATCAAGGCAAAAAACAGGCAGAGAAGGCTGAAGGCGCCGATAAACCCGAGCTCTTCGCCGATAATGGAAAATATGAAATCGGTATGCGCTGCCGGCAAAAAAAGAAGTTTTTGTTTCGATTCGCCGAGGCCGACGCCAAAAAGGCCTCCGGATCCGAGTGCAAGAAACGATTGGACGATCTGGAAACCTATCCCCTGCTCGTCTTTCCACGGATTCAGGAATGCAAGCATACGTTTACGTCTATAGGGTTTATTGAACATGAGATAATAGACCAGCGGCAGGCTCGCCAGGATCGATGCAATGAGATATTTCGAGTTCGCGCCCGAAATATATAATATCAAAAGGCCGAGCACCCCGATCGCTATCGTCGTCCCCAGGTCAGGCTCCATTACGATAAGACCCATAAAAACACCGAGCACTACCAGAGGCGGAAGGAACCCCCGCAAAAAGTGATCGATCCTTGTTTCTTTTGCCGAAACAAAATCCGCCAGATAGACGAGAAAGGCAAGTTTCGCGATCTCCGACGGCTGGACATTGAAAAATCCTATATCAAGCCAGCGTTTAGCGCCGCCGGCGCTTCTCCCGATCCCCGGCACGAGCACGGCAACCAGGAGAATGAACGTTATGGCGAGGATGTGTTTCGAATACTTGCGGATGATCTCAATATCGACGGCAAGGACCATGAGGCTGGCGATCAAACCGACAATAAGGATCATGACGTGGCGTTTCAGAAAATACATGCCGTCCCCATATATCTGGGTCGCGTAGATGGCGCTCGCGCTATAGACCATGACAACGCCGAACATGAGGAGCATAAAGGTTATGCACGCCAGTATGGTCCGGATATCACGCATCTCCTTGCCTCGTTCAAATATCTGCATGCGGAGCCTTTAACTTTCCGGTCTTTTCCGCCCGGATATCGCTGACTGTTTTTTGGAACACGTCACCGCGTTCCTTATAGGAACGGAACATGTCAAAACTCGAGCACATAGGCGATAACAATACGGCATCCCCCCTGCGGCTGGCCCTGAACGCCTTCAGAGTCGCCTCCTGGAGGGTGACTGCACTATCAAGAGGGACCACCCCCCGGTAGGCATCCTCGATCTTCGGCCGTGCCTCGCCGATAACGATGATCTTTTTGACTTTTCTTTTTATATCGTCGCTGACACTTCGGTAATCGCCCCCTTTATCGCGGCCGCCTGCAATAAGGACAACCGGACGTTCAACAGCCTGAAGGGCGCGTTTGGCGGCGTCGATATTGGTCGCTTTAGAGTCATCGATGAAGACGACCCCGTCGATCTCATCGATATATTCAACCCGGTGTTTAAGCAGTTTATAATCCCTGACTGCCTCAACGATCGTCTGAATATCGACACCCTGGCTCATGGCCATGAGGGCGACGGCCATGACATTTTCGAGATTGTGTTTCCCCTTAAGCGCGCAATCAGGCATGGTAAACAATTTTTCAACGCGTTCGCCCTCCTTCCGATACACGCTCCTGTCCCGGGCGAACAGCCCCTCGACCTCGGCTGATAAGCTGTAAAAAAAGACCTTCCCCGGAACGGCCACCGGCACATTTTCGAGCGTTGGGTCGTCATGGTTCAGGACCAGGATGTCGCGTCCGGTCTGACGTTCGAATATCCTGAACTTTGCCCGGCAGTAATCATCAAAATCCTTATACCGCTCCAGGTGGTCCTCGGTTATGTTAAGGATACAGGCTACCCGCGGGCTGAAATCGGCGACCCATTCAAGCTGAAACGAACTCACCTCGAGAACAACCGCTGTCTTGGCGGTTATCGTATCGATCTCACCGCACAAGGAATTGCCGATATTGCCGCATACGATCACGTCGCGGCCGGCCTTCTTGAATATCTCTCCCAGAAGGGTAACCGCGGTCGACTTACCGTTGGTGCCGGTGATCGCCAGTATCGGGCCGCGGCAAAACCACGACCCGAGTTCCATCTCGCTAATGACCGGCACGTAATGATCGAGGGCATATCGGACGGGCAGGCTGTCCTTGGGAACGCCGGGGCTTACGACCACGAGCTCGACGTCTTCGAGAAAAGCCTCGGTATGGCCGCCAAATTCGGTTTCGATGAAACGCTCTTCCAAAAGGCCGAGCCTGCCGGCTGATGCAGGCCGACTGAGCGCATCCGTCGCAGAAACGATCGCCCCCTGTTTATGGAGAACAAGGCACGCATCGATACCGCTCGTGCCAATGCCGACCACGACTACTTTTTTATTGCGTAGATCCATCATGATCTAACACGCATCCTTTAGCTTGCAGCCCTCAGTTTCCAGCGTGATTTTTTCGCCTCTTCGCTGCCCGGTACAGGCTGCATGCTGGAAGCTGATTTTCTTTATGCACCCATCAATTACTGCAACTTCAATATTGCCAGCGAGAGGAAGGCAAGTATGATCGCCACGATCCAGAAACGTATAATAACCTTTGACTCATGAAGGCCACGCAACTGAAAATGGTGGTGGATCGGCGACATAAGAAACAATTTCCTGCGTCTGATCTTGACCGACAATACTTGAAGTATCACCGAAAGAACCTCAACGACAAATATACCGCCTATAAAAATCAAGAGAAGCTCTTTTTTGATAATAATGCTGACAAGGCCGAGCGCGCCCCCCAAAGCCAATGATCCGACATCGCCCATAAAAACACTTGCCGGATGGCTGTTA
>JAQURW010000067.1 GCA_028715425.1 Candidatus Omnitrophota bacterium | reverse complement strand
GGTTTCTGCAACAAATATAGCCTTGATCCGAATATCAATTTAAAACATGCCTGGAAGATCTGTAAATACGCGGCCTATGCCTTCGGGGTTCCGGTGCCGATCAACCAGGTCGGGGTGGGCGCTAACGCCTTTGCGCATGAAAGCGGGATCCATGCCGACGGATATCTTAAGGATAAGAAAAACTATGAATTGTACGACTATGAAGAACTTGGCCGCGGAGAGCCGGAGATAATCGAAACAGGCGCGCGCATTACGGTCGGCGAATACAGCGGCATCAAGGGATTCAGGAACGTCTATGACAAGCTCGAGGTAAAGTTTAAGGATGATCAGGAGGCGACGAAGATACTGGAGCTGGTGCGTTACGCTAACGTGCATACACAAAAACCTCTGACCCGTGAAGAATTGACCTTTATCGCGCAGTATCCCGATATTGCATGTAAGATATTCACGATGACTCCTTTACGGGCGCATACCCCTAAAAAGCGGCAGCGTAAAGCCGGAGCTCTGCATGAAAAAGCTTAGAACTGCCTTAGCCTTTGCTATGGCTGTTGCGGTGATGTGTTCGCGGCCTTCGTTTGCGGCTGATGAAGACGAGGGCTTTATCAAACGGATGATGAAAAAGTTCGGCAACAAGGGGACAGCAGAAACTAAGAAGGCTCCTGTCACGATAACTCCGGTTACTACGCCTTTGCCTCAACGCACAGCACCGGTTGTCAAAGAGCCGGAGCATACTGCCGTCCCTCAACCCGTGCCTGAACTGCCCCGTGCAAGCACTCTTCCTCCGGCCAGGCCCAAGGAAGCGAACCCGCCGGTGGCAGTACGGCCGACGACCGAGGGCGCGCTGACAGCGGCGACAACCCGGCCGGAAGCCGAGAAGCCTGATTTTGAAAGGACCTTAACCGCGGAAGACCGTGACTTTGCCGTTAAACAGATCATAAACGATCTTGAAGACTTTGATAATGAGATCGCCGGACGGGTCCCCGGTATCATAAAAAGGACCGATAGCGCCGGGAAGATCGTTTTTAAATTTAAAAATAATGAGGGGAAAGAGCTTGATTTTACTGAACTCGATGACGAAACGCTGTGGATTATTTATCAACGTATCACCAATGAGGCAGCGGTAATACGGGGCAACCGTATTAATGAGCAATTGAACCAGCTCCAGAATATGCAACGTTTGCAGAATACCATACAGGCCCAGCAGAGGGAGATGAACGTTCAGAACGCATCGCCGAATACGTATATTCCGCAGCCTGCGCCGCAGCTGCCGCCGCAAGTGCCGCCGCAGCCGCCGAAACTGCCGCCTCAACCGCCGCCGCAACCTCCGCAGGTGCCTCAGGTACCGCAGATCTATGTGCCGCCGGCGCCGCCGCCGCAGCCGCCGCCGCGTGTGCCCGAGCGGAGATAATGTCAATACCCGTCGTTTGGCCGTTTTGAGGCCATGCGAAAAAAGGAGACCGTGATATAATGCCGAATATTGTCGTAGTGGGAGCGCAGTGGGGAGATGAAGGGAAGGGGAAGGTTATCGACCTTCTCATGCGTGATTATGATTATGTCGTCCGTTATCAGGGCGGTAATAATGCCGGACATACCGTGGTGATCGGCGAAGAAAAATTTATTTTGCACCTTGTCCCATCCGGCGTCCTGCATAAGGATAAGATATGCGTTATCGGCAATGGCGTAGTTATCGACCCTCGGGCGCTTTTGGAGGAGATAGCGCTTCTTAAACGCCAGGGGATCAAGGCAGAGGGCAGGCTCTTTATCAGCGAAGAGGCCCATGTCATTTTCCCGTATCACAAAACGATCGACGACCTTAAAGAGGTCAAACAAGGGTGCGGCAAGATCGGTACCACCAAGAAAGGTATCGGTCCTTGTTATGCCGATAAGGTTGCACGCAGCGGTATCCGCATGATCGATCTTTTGAACGACAGGATTTTTCGCGAACGTCTCAAACAGAACCTTGATGAAAAGAACACTATTTTAAAAACGCTCTACGGTTTTAAAGGCTTTGATTTTGATGAGATCTATACGGCATATGCCGGGTATCGTGCGCGTATCCGCAATTATGTCGCCGATACCTCCCTTATGCTTAACGAGGCGATCCGTAAAAAGAAAAGTATCATCTTCGAGGGCGCGCAAGGGACCCTTCTTGATGTCGATTTCGGGACCTATCCGTTCGTGACCTCGTCCAATGCGACGGCCGGCGGCGCGTGCATCGGGTCCGGTATCGGCCCTACCGCGATCGATAAAGTTGTCGGTGTTGTCAAGGCCTACACGACGCGGGTCGGCGAGGGGCCGTTCCCGACAGAGTTTTCGGATACGCTTATGGAAAAGATCAGGAAAAAAGGCAAGGAGTTCGGCGCGACGACAGGCCGTCCGCGGCGGTGCGGGTGGTTTGATGCCGTATTGGTAAACCATGCCGTTCGTGTCAACGGGATCAACGAGGTAGTGATTACCAAGTTGGACGTTTTGAACGATCTCGATCGTATCAAGATCTGCGTTGCGTACAAATATAAGGGTAAAACGTATAAAAACTTCAAAAATGACGTTGATATTCTTTCCCTGGGTGAACCGGTCTACGAAGAAGTCCCGGGCTGGATTGAAGACACGACGCGTATCATGTCGTATGCTAAACTGCCTTCCAATGCGAAGCGCTATTTAAAACGGATACAGGAACTTTTGAAGACCAGGATTGTCCTTGTTTCCGTCGGCTCTGACCGAAAGCAGACGTTTGCACGATAACCAACCGTGAACTATGAAGATTGATCAGGATAATATCCCGGCGCATGTAGCTATCATCATGGATGGGAACGGCCGCTGGGCGAAGGCGCGGAAATTACCGGTTGCGTTAGGGCACCGCCAGGGCGCCAAGGCGGTCGAGACCGTCATGCGGGCTGCGCGTGACCTGAACGTAAAGATCCTTACCCTCTACGCTTTTTCGACCGAGAACTGGTCGCGTCCCCGCAGTGAAATAGATGCCCTTATGCGCCTTTTGGACGATACCCTCGTCAGAAAAACAGAACAACTTAAAAAAGAAGGGGTCTCTCTTCGCACTATCGGTGATATAAGCGCACTGCCTCCGAATGTCCGGAAAAAGTTAAAGGCAGCCGAAGATGTGACCGGGGCGAACACGGATTTTATATTGAACCTGGCGCTGAATTATGGCGGCCGGCGCGAGATCGTCGATGCCGTCCGGGGTATTGCGCGCGATATCGCCGGAAAGGTCCTGAGAGCCGACGATATCACCGAGGAGGTTTTTTCCCGGTACTTATATACGAAGGACCTTCCCGATCCGGACCTTTTGATACGGACAAGCGGGGAGATGCGGATATCGAATTTTCTTCTGTGGCAGCTTTCCTATACGGAACTGTATGTGACCCCGACCTTGTGGCCTGATTTTTCAGAAGACGATTTTAAACTTGCAGTCCTTGAATATCAGAAACGCGTGCGTCGATACGGGAGCAGGTGATGACAACACTCGTTAAACGTTGTATCAGCTCATTCGTGGTGCTTGCCGTCGCCGGATGCATAATTTTTTACTGTCCGAACTGGGTATACCTTATCCTGACGATGTCCTTTATCGTTCTCGCCGCCAACGAACTTTTTCTTATCGTCGAACGGAAGGGTATCTTTGTGTATAAATATTTCGGTATAGGCGCGGCATCCCTTATCCCGGTCTCGATCTATCTGCATCTGGGAGAGAATTATACCGACATCGAGCCGCTCCTTATCGTGGTAGCCTGCCTGTTTGCGTTTATCCTCCAGTTCGTAAGGCGTGAAAAGGCGCAGGATCACCTGGTCAGTATAGCGGTGACGCTTCTCGTGCTTTTTTACGTGAGCTGGTTTTTTTCTTTTTTCATAAAATTGAAATTCATACCTGATATCGGGGGCCGCCTGGTGGTCTTTCTTATCCTGGTAACGAAGATCGGCGATGTAGCCGCATATTTTATCGGCAAGGCGGCCGGACGGCACAAATTGATCCCGCGCATCAGCCCTAAAAAAACGGTCGAGGGAACGATCGGAGGCCTTCTGGCCAGTATTATTATGGCGGTTCTGCTTGGACAGGCGTTAGCCCTTGAACTGGGGAATATGCTCTTTGTGGGACTTTTTCTGGGCGTCCTTGGGCAGGTAGGCGATTTGGCCGAGAGTCTGATCAAACGCGATTGTGATGTCAAGGATTCGGGCGCAAGCGTTCCGGGCTTCGGCGGAGTTATGGACCTTATCGACAGTCTCCTCTTCACGGTACCGATATTTTATTTTTATGTAAAGATGGTTTTGTAATATGCCGAAACGCATCGTTATTCTCGGATCAACCGGCTCGATCGGCACGAATGCCCTTGACGTGATACGGCATAACCCCGATCGCTTCAAGGTCGTCGGCCTGGCGGCAAACGGTAACGCAAGCGTTCTCGCGCGTCAGGCGGCCGAATTTAAGGTCCGTACCGTAGCCCTTTATGACAAGGGAATGGTCCCTCTTCTTAAGGCTTCTGTCCCTAAACGGACGCGGATCTATGCGGGGCTCGACGGCGTCGAAGCGGTAGCGAGACTCCCTGAGGCAGATTGTGTCCTGGTCGCCATCGGAGGGACCCTGTCGATCCTGCCGCTTATCGCTGCGATCAAGGCCGGAAAAGAGATCGCCCTTGCCTCAAAGGAGGCGCTTGTTTCGGCGGGCAGTATCGTCGTTGATCTGGCAAGGAAATACGGTGTCCGGATCCTTCCTGTCGACAGCGAGCACAGCGCGATTTTCCAGTGCCTCTTGCCCGACGGAACGAGGTTTTTAAGAAATATTTATCTTACCGGTACGGGCGGGCCGCTCAAGGATGTGCCGCGGGAACGTTTCGACAAACTGCCGGTCAGCCGTGTCATCAGGCATCCGAAGTGGAAAATGGGCAGGAAGATCACCGTCGATTCCGCAACCCTCATGAATAAGGGGCTCGAGGTTATCGAGGCCCGGTGGCTGTTCCAGGTGCCGAGCGAACGTATCCATGTGGTCATACATCCCGAGGCCATTATCCATTCCATGGTTGAATTCGTCGACGGGACCATTGCGGCAAATCTTTTCTATCCCGATATGCGGGTACCGATCGCGTATGCGTTCAGTTATCCTGACAGGATGCCGAACGATCTGGGACGTGTTGATTTTTTTAAACTGGGCAGTTTTACTTTCGAGCGTCCTGACCGGAAGAGATTTCCCGCCCTTGATCTCGCCTATGCGGTGTGCGGCAAAACGACCGCGCCCTGTGTTTTGAACGCGGCGAATGAAGAGGCGGTCAATGCTTTTTTGCGGGGCGATATCACGTTTACGCGTATCATCAGCCTCGTCGAAAAGATTGTAAGCGTGCACAAAGAAATGCCGAATCCGACCATCGATGATATACTGCGATTAGATGCGTGGGCCAAGGAAGCGGTACGGCGTTTGATATAACGATAAGAAAATATTAAAGGAGGATACATGTTGATCGTAAGCGGACTGATAAATCTCGTCATCATAGTGGCTGTTTTTAGCGTACTTATTCTTGTCCATGAACTGGGGCATTTTGTTACGGCGCGTCGAATGGGCGTTAGGGTCGAACGATTTGCCCTAGGGTTCGGCAAGACCCTTTTTTCCGTTAAACACGGCGAAACCGAATACGCCGTTAACCTTTTCCCTCTCGGGGGGTACGTGAAACTGGCAGGAGAGGACCCTTACGACCGGAAAGGCGCTGCGGACGAACTTTGTTCGCAGCCGGTGGGAAAACGTTTCTGGATATTTGCGAACGGTTCCGTCGCGAATTACCTGTTCGGATTTCTGGTGCTGGCGGTGCTTTATTCTTTCGGCGTGCCGACGTTGACCGCCGAAATCGGCGGTATCTTAAAAGGGTCTCCGGCTGAAACGGCAGGCCTTAAGGCAGGTGACACTATCCTGTCGA
Source organism: Candidatus Omnitrophota bacterium (assembly GCA_028715425.1). GTDB lineage: Bacteria > Omnitrophota > Gorgyraeia > JABMRN01 > JABMRN01 > JAQURW01. Next base: position 5,649 of record JAQURW010000067.1, on the reverse strand, counting down.
TCAATAAGTCTAAAGTCGATTATTGGGACGAGGTTACCAAAATAATTCGCGAGGATAAGGATGCGTTACCGCTTACGGTTACTTTTAACCGGCAGGGCGATCGAAAGGAACTGGTCATCGTTCCCAAGGTCCTTTCCACGGAAAATATTTTTAAGCAAAAAACCCAATTCGTCGGCATCGGTATCGCGCCGGGCGAAAAAGTCGTTATGGTCAAAAGCAACCCCTTAAAGGCCGTCAATCTTGCCGCGGGGCATGTCTGGTTTTTTACGACGGCAACGTACAAGGGGCTCTGGTTCCTTGTTACCGGGGCTATGCCGGTCAAGGATAATGTCGGCGGCCCTATCCGCATTATCGAGATCCTGGCAAAATCGATCAAGTACGGTGTTCAATCCGTCCTGTCGCTCCTGGCGACGATCAGCATGGCGCTCGCCATCTTTAATATGCTTCCTTTTCCTATTCTCGACGGTGGGCACGTGCTCTTCCTGGTTGTGGAGAAAATACGGAAAAAACCGTTGAGTATCAAGGTCCAGGAACAGATCTCCAATGTCGCACTGGTGCTCCTTATCGCTTTTGTGCTGTACGTGAGTTATTTTGATACGGTGCGTGTGGTGACAAGTTTGAGGAAATAATGAAGCGCAGGCTAACGCGTGTTGTAAGGGTAGGTAACGTTCCGATCGGCGGCAATAATCCGGTCGCAATCCAGTCCATGACTAAGGTTAAAACGGCCGATGTCAAAAAAACTGTTGCCCAGATCAGGGGTCTTGAGTCCGTTGGTTGCGAGATAATCCGTGTAGCGGTCAAAGACGGCGCCGATGCCGCGGCGATCAGGGACATCAGAAAGAAGATACGGATACCGCTGGTCGCTGATATACATTTTGACCACAGACTGGCGCTTGCAGCCATTGCCGGCGGCGCAGATAAGATACGGATAAATCCAGGGAATATGAAAGACAGGGAAGGTCTTATCCAGGTCATAGGTGCGGCCAAGAGGAAAAAAATACCCATTCGTATAGGATTGAATTCCGGGTCATTGCAGGGAACATTTGTAAGCACCGCCCGCAAAACCGTGCGGTTATTTGAACATTACGGTTTCCGTGATCTGGTCATTTCCCTAAAATCGTCTGATGTGCAGGAAACTGTTGCGGCGTATCGGGCGCTGGCACCGGTATGCGATTATCCGTTTCACCTGGGGGTGACTGCGGCGGGATCTTATGATATGGGTATCGTCAAGTCGAGCATCGGTATCGGGGGGCTTTTACTGGACGGGATAGGCGATACGGTCCGCGTTTCATTGACCGGTGACCCGCTCGCTGAAGTTTTCGCGGCAAAGCGCATTCTTGAGGCCGTCGACTGCCGCTCGTTCGGTCCAAGGGTTATCGCGTGTCCGACCTGCGGACGGTGTCAGGTCGATCTGGTAAAAATCGTTCACGATATTGAACGGCATTTACTAACCGCTAACCGCTCTACGCTAACCGCTCAACACCCGTTTACCATCGCTATCATGGGCTGCGAAGTCAACGGTCCCGGCGAGGCAAAGGCTGCGGATATCGGCATCGCCTTTGGTAAAAATGCCGGGATGATATTCAAGAATGGAAAGATAATCGGCAAGGTTTCGAGAAGAGATGCGGTTAGAGCGATTTTGAAATATATAAAATGAGTTTCATAATAATATGAGGAGATGTAAACCATGAAATGGAGCCAGGCATTTATTCCGACATTACGCGAAGATCCCCAGGATGCTGAAGTTATAAGCCATAAACTCATGGTGCGCGGAGCGCTTATAAGAAAACTTACCGCAGGCGCTTACACATATCTGCCTCTTGGTTTGAAAATATTATCGAAGGTCCAGGGCATAATCCGCGAAGAAATGACCGCGGCAGGCGCCCAGGAGATATTGATGCCTGCTCTTCACCCCATTGAATTATGGCAGAAGACCGGCAGGGATAAAGTCCTCGAAGAGGTTATGATAAAATTCAGGGACCGGCACGGCCGTATAGGATGTCTGGGCCCGACACATGAGGAGGTCGTGACATCATTGGTCGCCGGCAATGTTTCCTCATACCGTGACTTGCCTAAAACTCTTTATCAGATCCAGACGAAATTCAGAGATGAAATGCGGCCGCGGTTCGGCGTCATCAGAAGTTGTGAGTTTATCATGAAAGACGCGTATAGTTTTGACGCCGATGTCCAAGGCCTTGAAAAGAGCTATAAGAGCATGTTCGATGCCTATTGCCGTATTTTTAAGCGCTGCGGGCTTCCCTATATAACGGTATATGCCGATCCGGGCGCCATGGGCGGCGGCGAATCCCATGAATTCATGATACCGTGTGACATAGGGGAAGACCTGGTCGGTGTCTGCCGCTCATGCGGTTACGGCGCAAGCAAGGATATATTGGTGAAAGGGGCCCCCGACGCAAGAGGAAGCGCCGGGGCGCCACCTGGGCCGCGAAGCGGCCATGTGGCGGGCGGTGAACTCGGCAAAACAACGTTGTGTCCGAAATGCAATAAGGAGATGGATATTAAACATACCATCGAAGTCGGTCATACCTTTAAATTGGGAACGAAGTACTCTAAACCTCTTAGTGCGGTTTATCTCGATGCCGCCGGCGCTACTAAAGAAATCATTATGGGATGTTACGGTATAGGGGTAAACAGGATACTGGCAGCAACGGTTGAGACCGCAAACGATAAGGATGGTATGATATGGCCGGTTTCCTTGAGTCCGTATGAGGTTTCAGTCCTGCCTTTGAACATGAGCGTGGAAAATGTCAGAAAAACAGGCCTGGAAATATACGGGAAATTGATTGAGCAGGGAGTAGATGCCATTATTGATGACCGCGAAGACCGCGCAGGGGTAAAATTTAACGATTCAGACCTTATCGGGTATCCGCTCCAGATTATAATAGGGGAAAAAGGCCTCAAAGACGGCTTAGTTGAGATTAAGATAAGAAAATCAAAAGTAAGCGAGAAGGTAAAAATCGAAGAAACCGTTCAAAAGGTCAAGATTTTTCTTGACAAATTAAGGGCTTTATAGTATCATACGGTCACTCTCATCTTGAAGGAGGGGGAGTTAAGAAAGTGGGATTTACGCCCACTTTTTTTTATTCCGAGATCAAACATAGGCTGAATTTACCGAATTAGCGTGCCTTGATTTCGGAATACTTCGATGAGTATGTCAAAATTTTCTGAAATTTTACTGAATTTCGGGAAATTTTGATATGTTTACGAGTCGAAAGAGGCTGTAAGGATGACCATTATTGACCGGATTACCGAATTAGCCGTGCCTTTGGTCGAAAAGCAAGGCGCCAAGATAGTGGACATTACCTATACGCGGGAAGGCCATACGAATGTGCTGCGCCTGCTTGTTGATAAGGGCGGCGGTATAAGTATGCGTGAATGTGGCGCAATTAACAGCAATCTAAGCTTAGCGCTGGATGAGGCGAATATTCCGGAAGAGCAGTATATCCTCGAAGTATCATCGCCGGGGCTTGACCGGGAGCTTAAGACAGCAAGGGATTTTGAATGGGCATTAGGCCGAAAGGTCAAGGTAACGACGTCGGCTCCTATCGGGAAAGAAAATGTGTTTGTGGGCGATCTTGTGGGTTCAGCGAAAGAGGCCATCGTACTACAGAGTAAAGAAGGCATAGCTACGGAAATACCGTTGGCAATGATAGCGAAGGCAAGGTTGCATGAACTGTAACCGGTGGTTCGTGCATCGTGCCTCGTCGTTCGTATATCGTCACCTTTAGTAAAGGAAACGACCTAGGATATACGATGCGCGAGATACGAACCATACGATGCAAGGAGCGAAAATGAATAATGAACTGTTAACAATACTCGATTCCCTTGAGCGCGAAAAAGGCATTTCGCGTGAGGTCCTTTTCAGCGCTCTTGAGGCTGCCCTGGTGAGCGCGGCCCGGAAGATATTGGGGAAAGAAACGGAAAAAGAGGATATTACCGTTACCATTGACCGCGAGACCGGCGAAATAAAAGTGATATCCGAAGGCAAAGAGATCCGTTCGGACGATTTTGGCAGGATATCCGCGCAGACAGCCAAACAGGTCATTATCCAGAAGATCCGCGAAGCCGAACGGGATGTCATCTTTGAAGAATATCTTAAGAAGAAAGGCGGCATCACCAGCGGCCTGGTGCATCGTTTTGAAAAAGGGAACATCGTTGTAGATCTCGGGAAGACCGAGGCGGTCATGCCGCGAAACGAGCAGATACCGAAAGAGCGGTACAAACAGGGAGACCGTGTCCGGGCATATATACTCGATGTTGTCAAAATGGCCCACGGCCCGCAGATTGTGCTGTCGAGGAAGGCTCCGGAATTCGTGAAGAAGCTGTTCGAACTGGAGGTGCCTGAGATCCTCGAAGGGATCGTCGAGATCCGCGCTATCGCCCGCGAATGCGGCGAGCGTACCAAGATGGCCGTTTATTCGAAGGATGAGAAAGTCGATCCCGTAGGGTCGTGTGTCGGTATGCGCGGCGCGCGGGTCAAGGATATAGTCAAAGAACTGCACGGCGAGCGGATCGATATCATACGTTATGACGACGCGCTTGAAAAATACCTTGCCAATGCCTTAAGTCCGGTCGAGATCAAAAAACTGATCATCGACAGGGCAAATAAGCGTATACAAATGATCGTTAAGGACGATCAACTGTCGATAGGCATCGGTAAACATGGCCAGAACATACGCTTGGCGTCTATGCTTATCGGATGGGAACTCGATATCAGAGGAGAGGCCGAGCTTGCCCAGGCAAAGGAGGCAAAGGCCGCTGAACTTATGAAGGCGGAAGAGGGCGAGGCCCCGGCTGTGTCAGATGACGGCACGGCAGAAGCCGGACAGGAAGCGCCGGCGATCAGCGATATTAAAGGCGTCGGTAAGAAGGCGGAAAAAGTTTTACGGGACGCCGGATTTGATACGGCCGAAAAGATAGCGGCGGCTACGGCGGATGCGTTGTCCGCATTAGACGGCATCGGGACTAAGACCGCCGAAAAAATTATTGCGTCTGCCAGGGAACTACTCGGTAAAGGCGAATAATTAGAAAGATACCATGGCACAACGGGTACATCAATTAGCAAAGGACTTAGGGCTTTCCAGTAAGGAGCTTATCGACAAGCTTGCTGCCCTCAAGATCGACGTAAAGGGCCATATGAGCATGCTTGACGATGCGGTAATAACGGCGATCAGGGAAAAACTTGCGTCTCTGGCCAAGGCTGCGAAGCCGGCAAAGAAAACAGAAGTTAAGAAGGAACTGAAACCGGAAAAGAAGGTTCATAAAACAGCAGCCCCTTTGAAAGAAACGCCTAAGAAAGAAATAAAACCGGTGTCTGTTCCGGCTCCTGTCCAGAAGACCGGGACCAAGACCATGGAGGCTGAAAAGATCCTCGAGGAAGTGATTATGCCTCCCCGCCAGGCGCCAAAGACTAAATTCGCGGAACCGGCGCGGTCTCAAGCGCAGACGGGCGCGCCTGTCGCGCAGGCAGTGCCGGCGCCTCATGCCCAGGCAAAACAGATTATCGAGATGGAATATCCTGTTACGGTCAAGGCCCTTTCGATCAAACTCGGCATCAAGGCGGGAGAGATTATTACGTATTTAATGAAGAAATCGATCCTGGCGACGATCAATCAAAATATCGATGAG
>JAQURW010000066.1 GCA_028715425.1 Candidatus Omnitrophota bacterium | reverse complement strand
TGCTCGGCGAATCCATACGGTACCATTATCTTCATGAATTCGGTATCGATGTCCCTTTCCCTGAGGACGGCTACCGCGGCGCATATATCAAGGATATAGCGCTCCAGGTAAAAGCGAAATACGGCGATCGTTATGCCAAGGCTGATCAGGATAACCGCATGTTTTTTTCACAGTCCGGCGTCGAGGCTATACTCGGGATTATCAAGGATGACCTTGAAACGTTCGGCGTCCGTTTCGACTCCTGGTTCAGCCAGCGCGTCCTGACCCGCGAAAAGATATTGTCGGTCCTGGCGATGCTGCGTGAGAAAGGGTATGTCTTTGACCTGGACGGAGCGGTCTGGTTCAAATCGACGGCGTTCGGCGATGACAAGGACCGCGTTGTTACCAAGAGCGACGGGTCATTTACCTATTTTGCCCCTGACATCGCGTATCATCTCGATAAATATACCAGGAAATACGACAAGGTCATCAATATATGGGGGCCGGACCACCATGGATATATACCGAGGCTCACCGCAGCCATACAGGCGCTCGGGTTCGATAAAGCGTCCTTAGCGGTCCTGATCGTCCAGCTTGCTACGCTTTACCGTAACGGCGAGGTCGTCAGGATGTCGACCAGGGCAGGCGAATTTATAACCCTTAAAGAGGTTATGGATGAGGTTGGCAAGGATGTTACGAGGTTTTTCTTTTTGATGAGAAAGCTCGACAGCCACCTGGATTTTGACCTTGAAGTCGCCAAGAAACAGTCGACGGATAATCCGGTCTATTATATCCAATATGCTCATGCGCGTATCTGGTCGATCAAGGATCACAGTTTAAAGGCGGCGAAGGAGCTTGGCCCGGTGACGCTCGACCTGGCGCTTCTCCGCGAAAAAGAGGAAGAAGACCTTATGAGGCTCCTGGCCCAGTTGCCCGCCTATATCCGCGACAGCGCCGTGACGCTTGAGCCGTATTATATCATCCTTTATCTGAACGAGCTTGCCGCGCTCTTTCATAATTTCTATACGAAACATAAGGTCGTGACCGAGGACCTGTCGCTTACCAAGGCGCGGCTATATCTCGTGGACTGTGTTCGTATATGTCTGGCGAACGGACTCAGGCTTTTGGGTGTGTCTCTGCCGAAAAAGATGTAATGTTCGACTCAATCAATTTATCGCGCGGTAACGCGCTTGACCGCGATGAATTTACCGCGCAACTGATCAAGATCGGTTATACCCGCCGTGAAGGCATAGCAGAACAGGGAGATTTTACTGTCCGCGGCGAGGCTATCCTGATATATCCTGCCACCTTCGAATATCCGGTCCGTATCGAGCTTGCCGACGACAGGATCGGGAAGATTGTCTCGATCGACCGATATACCTTCAAATCGATCTACGAGCACAGCGCCGTTATCATTATTCCCATCCAGGCTATCGGTATCCGCAAACGCAAGATCTGGAACGACGAAGACCCTATCGATGTCTTTGTCGATCTCGCCCCCGGCGATTATGTCGTTCATATCGATTACGGCATCGGTAAATATCTCGGCAACCGGCTTATCCGCGGCAAAAAAGGCATGGAAGAAAAGGCGGCTATCGAATATGAAGGCGGCGATGTCCTGTACGTTTCGATCGATGAGCTCAATAAAGTTCAGAAATATATCTATTTTCAGGGCAGGCGGCCAAAGCTGCATAAACTGGGCGGCCGGATATGGCAGAGGGTCAAAGACCGCGCCGCCAAAGGTGTCTTTAAGGTCGCGCACGACATCCTTGAAGTCCAGGCAAAACGCGAAAGCATGAAGGGCTTTTCTTTCTCGAAGGATACGGACTGGCAAAAAGATATGGAGGCGCTTTTCCCGTTCAAGGAGACGCTGGACCAGCTTACGGCGGCCGGTGAAGTGAAACAGGATATGGAAGGGCCGCGCCCCATGGACCGGCTTTTATGCGGCGACGTAGGTTATGGCAAGACCGAGGTCGCGTTGCGCGCGGCCTTCAAGGCTGTCATGGACAATAAGCAGGCCGCGATCCTCGTACCGACGACCATCCTGGCCGAGCAGCACTATAATACATTTTCCAAACGATTAAAGACCTTTCCGGTCAAGGTAGAGATGCTGTCTCGTTTTCGCACTAAAGGTGAGCAGGAGGCAGTTGTCGAAGGGCTAAAGGCCGGACATGTCGATATCGTTATCGGGACGCACAGGCTTTTATCGCCTGATATCGCGTTCAAGGACCTGGGCCTGGTGATCATAGACGAGGAACAGCGCTTCGGCGTGCGCCATAAGGAAAGGCTAAAACGGATGCGTTTAATGGTCGATGTCCTGACCTTGACCGCAACGCCGATACCGCGGACGCTTTACCTTGCGCTTATGGGGGGGCGCGATATATCGATCATCAATACCCCGCCTCTGGAACGCCAGCCTGTCGAGACGCATGTCGTCGAATTCCGCGAAGATGTCGTCCGTGACGCGATACAAAAAGAACTGGACCGCGGAGGGCAGGTTTTTTTTATCCATAACAGGATCGAGACGATCGGCCGTGTTGCGCGGCGTGTGCTGCGGATGGTGCCTGAGGCGCGCCTTTCGATCGGCCACGGCAGGATGTCCGAGGCAGAGCTTGAGAAGACCATGATAGATTTTATTGATGGCAAAACGGATGTTTTGATCTCCACTACGATCGTCGAATCCGGCATTGACATCCCCAACGCCAATACCCTCATCGTCGATAATGCCGAGCACTTCGGAATGGCAGACCTTTATCAACTGCGCGGGAGGGTGGGCCGGTTTAACCGTAAGGCATATGCTTATTTTATCGTTAATCACATCGGCACGCTGACCCATGACGAACAAAAGCGGCTTCTTGCCCTTAAAAAGATGACCGCACTCGGTTCCGGATTCAAGATCGCGCTGCAAGACCTGGAGCTCCGCGGGGCAGGGAACCTCCTGGGTGTCGAGCAAAGCGGGTATATCGAGCAGGTAGGGTTCGATCTTTACTGCAGGTTGCTGCGTTCCGCTATCGGTGAAATAAAGGCTCAGGAATAAGAACTCCCAGCCACCTCTTTGCTAAAGAGATGGCGTAAAATTCCGATAAATATCATATGGATGCGTACACGATTGACATCGCGCTCATGCGCGTCGGCGACCTTGAAGCGATGTCGATGTGTAATAACGCTCCCAAATATCTTGCAAATCTCAACAAACCATGCTAATATACCAAAAATCGCGAGGTTCCATCATGTATATGAAAAGGATTCATATAGTATTATATGCCTTATGTTATATAGGCCTTTCAATGATCGCTTCTGGGTGCGGCTCCAAGGAAGAGTTTGTTGCCAGGATCAATGATGAGACTATATCATCAAAGGAACTGGACAGTCGCATCGCAAAATTGCCGGATCGTTACCGCGATGTCGTGTCTGCGAATAAGAAGAATTTTCTCGATGAGCTTATCAGCGACAAACTCCTTTACGGCGAGGCGATACGCCGTGGGCTTGACAAGGATAAGGAAGTCAAAGAGGTCATCGATGAGGCCCGCAAAAAGATCCTGATCGCGCGCCTTATCAAGGATACGGTCGAGGATAAGGTCAAGGTCACCGACCAGGATGTCAGGGATTATTACGAGAAGAATCAAAAGGAATTCATGACGCCGGAGATCCTGCGCGCGTCCCACATCATGGTCAAGACCGAGGCTGAAGCAAACGATATTGTGCAGGAACTTGCCCGCGGCTCGAACTTCGAGGATCTGGCCCGCAGCCGTTCGATCGATCCGTCCGCGGCGAAGGGCGGCGATATCGGCTATTTCGTCGTTGGCCAGCTCGACCCTGATTTCGAAGCTGCAGCGGTCCAGATGCGCGAGGGCGAACTGAAATATGTGGTCAAGACACGTTTCGGCTATCATATTATAAAACTGACTGAGCGTAAACCGCCGAACATCGAGCGGTTCAAGGATGTCGAAGAGCGTCTCCGCCATAATCTTCTGGTGGAAAAACGTAAGAAGGCCTTTAACGATCTCGTCGAATCCCTAAAGAAGAATGCCAGGATACAGATCAATGACAAGTCGCCGGCCCTGGCGTCTCAAGGGAAGGCGGCGCCCGAGACGCCGAAAGCCGCAGGGGCTGAAAAAAAATAACATGAATAAATACGTTTTAACCTTATTGATCCTGGGATCGATCATCCTTCATCAGCATCAGGCGACTGCCAAGGTCGTCGACAGGATACTGGTTATCGTCAATCAGGAGGCCATAACCCAGCAGGAGATCGACCAGCGGATGGGGCCGATACTTGAGCAGATGCGCAGCGTTTCGCATGCGGATAGCCCTGTCGAAAAAATAAAGGAGCTGCGCAAACAGGTCATCGATCAGCTTATTAGTGAAAAACTTCTCATAAGCGAGGCCAAACGTAAAGAGATCAAGATCTCCTCCGAAGAGGTTCGCAGGCAGGTAGCCATGGTCAAGGAACAGTTCGGGGGCGAGGAAGGTTTCGAGGAAGCCCTCAGACAGCAGGGCATGACCATTGCGGACCTGGAAAATAATTACCGCGGTTCGATCATGTCCAAAAAACTTATCGATACGGAGATCGGCCAGAAAATACAGGTATCGCCCCAGGAGATGTTCGCCTATTACGATGCGCATAAGGGCGAGTTCGACCTGCCGCAGCGGGCGAGGGTCAGGACTATCGTCATCAAGGCCCATACCGACGCGATGACCCCCGACCAGGCAGAAGAACGCGCCGCGGATATAGCGCGACGTTTGAAAGACGGCGAGGATTTTGCGAAACTTGCCCGGGAATATTCTGACGGGCTTTATGCATCGAACGGCGGGGATATGGGGTATGTCAGGGAAGGCGAAATGAAGAAGTCGATCGATGAAGCCATATTTAAACTGAAACCCGGCGAGATATCTGACGTGGTAACGACCGACCTTGGCTATCACCTGTTTAAAGTCGAAGATATCAAGCCGGCCGAAACTTCATCGTTTGAAACGGTGCGAAAGGATGTCGAACGGCTCATATACCGCATAAAGATCAAGGAAAAGTTGGATCAGTATCTTCGCCACTTAAGGGAGAATGCCTACATTGAGTTCAAGTAAACCCGTTATTGTCATTACACGGGGTGACCCTGCCGGAATAGGACCAGAAATCACCGAAAAAGCGCTTAAGAACAGGACGATCAGGAACGAGGCCGATTTTACGGTCATCGGTGAAATGCCGGCGTCTGTCACCATGGGGGTCGTATCCCGGGAATCAGGACATATTGCGGTCAGAAATATCGAAAAGGCTGTGCGGCTTTTGGATTCCATCCGGGGGCGGAAGGCGCTCGTGACCGCGCCGATCAATAAACAGGCAGTCAAGGAGGCAGGCTATGCCTTTGCCGGACATACGGAGATGCTGGCCGCATTTACCGGCAGCCATAACGTAACCATGATGTTCTCTTGCGACCACGTACGGCTTGCGCTGGTAACGCGCCATATACCGCTTGCGAAGGTAGCCGGGGCATTGACCGGTGATGCCATACTAGCGGCGACCCTTAACCTTTATGAAGCGCTTACGAAACGTTTTGGCATCAAAAGGCCGCGGATCGGTATAGCGGGCCTTAATCCTCATGCGGGCGACGGCGGCGCCATAGGCGATGAAGAGCGGGTTGTCATACAACCGGCTGTCAAAAAATTATCGTCGCGATTGAAAAACGTTATAGGGCCGTATCCGCCGGATATCATTATGCGAGACCTTTATTTAAAAAAGATCGATGCCGCTGTTTCGATGTACCATGACCAGGGATTGCCGGCATTCAAGATGCTTTACTTTGAGCGCGGGGTTAATGTGACGCTGGGACTTCCGTTCATAAGGACATCGCCTGACCATGGCACGGCGTATGCGATCGCAGGAAAGGGATGCGCGGACCCGCTCTCGATGATCGAATCGATCCGCCTGGCGATAAAACTTGCGCGTTAGTGAGTGACGGTGTGCTGACAAAACGGAGACTTCTCGATCTTTCGAAACACTATAATTTCAGGCCGTCTAAACGATTTGGCCAGAATTTTCTGATAGACAGGAACGTGCGCGATAAGATCATCGCAAGTATCGCGCCGGCTGCCGGTGAAGAGATCCTTGAGATCGGCCCGGGTTTCGGTGAGCTGACCATGCCGCTTGCCGAGCGCGCTTTAAGGGTCGTCGCGGTCGAAAAAGATCCCAGGCTGGTCGACGTACTTGAAAAAGAGGTCGTCCATGGGATACGGAATATCACCGTTGTCAGGTCCGATATCCTGAAGTATCAGATACCGCGTTCGGTAGATAAGGTCGTCGGTAATCTGCCGTATTACATCACGACCCCTATCATAGAGAAGATTTTTGAAATGGTGCCGTATCCGGCTGCGTATATTATGGTCCAGAAGGAATACGGCGAACGGATGGCGGCCGGAGCAGGAGACCGCGAATATTCATCGCTCAGTTGTTTTGTAAGACTTAATGCGGAGATCGAACGACTTTTCACGATAAAACGGGGTTCGTTCTATCCGGAGCCGAGCGTCGATTCGGTTTTTTTGAAATTGACACCGCGCAGGTCTCCGCCGGTATCCGTAAAAGACCGCGCTATGCTTGTGGCGGTGATACGCGCCGGATTCGGCCAACGGCGCAAGACCTTAAGGGCGTCCCTGGTCGGGCAGGGACTCGTGAGGACAGCTAAGGAAGAAGCCGGCCGTATGCTCCAGGAACTCGGCATATCAGCCGATGCGAGGCCTGAGGAGATCGATCTTGAGGGATTCGCGCGGATCGCGGATTATATCGTAGCGGCACGGCTCGCCGTGCCCCTACGACAAAAAGGGAATAACGATGACAAACGAAAAATTGAATGAGCAGGTGGTGCGCGGTGTTGCCAAACTTTCACGCCTGAACTTATCGGACGACGAGCTCAGGATGTTCGCCGGGCAACTTGCGGACATCATCCGGTATATCGATGACCTGAACAGGCTCGATACGGCACAGACCGAGCCGACAAGCCATGCAGTCAGCGGGATCAAAGATGTGTTTCGCGAAGATACGGTCAAACCGTCGCTTTCCCCTGATGAGGCTCTTACGAATGCGCCGAAACGCATAGGGGATTTTTTCGGGGTGCCGAAGATCATAGAATAATATGCCCGCGCGGGACAGGTTTTAATGAAGACCTATAATGAATACCTGAAGAGGATAGATGAAGTGGACGGCCGCATCAGGGCTTTTGTCCATATAGACCGCGAGGCCATTCATGAAGAGGCCCGCCGTGCGAAGCAAGGGTTCCTTGCGGGGGTGCCTGTCGCTATAAAGGACAATCTTTGTGTCCGCGGCGAACCGACGACCTGCGCGTCGCGCATCCTTGCCGGATTCAGGCCGCCGTATGACGCTAAGGTCGTTGAAAAACTGCGCGCATCCGGGGCGCTGCTTTTTGGGAAGGTCAACATGGACGAATTCGCCTTCGGATCGTCGTGCGAGACGTCATGTTACGGTCCGACAAGAAACCCCTGGGATACCGGAAGGATACCCGGAGGGTCGAGCGGCGGTTCTGCCGCCGCGGTCAGTAGCGGCGAGGTCCCGATGGCCCTTGGGTCTGATACCGGCGGTTCGATACGCCAGCCCGCAGCCCTCTGCGGCGTCGTCGGGTTGAAGCCGACGTACGGTGTGGTCTCGCGCTATGGGTTGATCGCCTTTGCCTCGAGCCTTGATCAGATAGGACCGATAACGAAAAATGTCGCTGATGCCGCGCGGCTTCTTACGGTTATTGCGGGTCATGATGAACGCGACTCGACATCAGTCGAACGCAAGGGAACGGATTATACAAAGGCCCTTATAAAAGATGTCCGCGGTCTCACCATCGGCATCCCGAAAGAATATTTTATCGCAGGTATCGATCCCGACGTTGATCGCGCGGTCAAGAAGGCGATCCAGTGCCTGCGGGATTGCGGTGCTCACACGGTCGATATCAGCCTGCCGCACAGCAGGTACGCCGTAAGCTGTTATTACATAATCGCTCCCGCCGAGGCCAGCTCGAACCTCGGCCGGTATGACGGCGTCCAGTACGGTCTGCGCGGCGATGAATCACGCGGTATGATCGACATGTACAGCGATACACGCACCAGGGGATTCGGCGCCGAAGCGAAGAGACGGATACTTCTGGGAACCTTTTCGCTCTCAAGCGGATATTACGACGCGTATTATCTGAAGGCCCTCAAGGTCAGGACAAAAATTACCGAGGATTTTACGAATGCCTTCAAGCAATGCGACGTGATCATCACGCCGACGACGCCGACAGCCGCCTTTAAGATCGGCGAAAGGGTGAACGATCCCTTACGCATGTATCTGTCAGATATCTTCACGATCCCGGCTAACCTTGCCGGCATTCCCGGCATATCGGTGCCGTGCGGTTTTACCGGCGAACATCTGCCGGTCGGCATGCAGATACTCGGTAAACATTTTGACGAAGAGACGCTTTTCCGCGCTGCGTACACGTTCGAACAGAACACGGATCATCATTTGAAGGAACCGCCGTTATGACCGTTGCTTATGAACCTGTTATCGGCCTTGAGGTACACGTACAGCTTGCCACGGACAGCAAGATTTTTTGCAGCTGCTCGACCAAATTCGGACTCACGCCTAATAGCGCGGTGTGCCCCGTGTGCCTCGGTTTCCCGGGAAGCCTTCCGGTACTGAACCGTAAGGCCTTCCAATGTGCTCTCAAGGTGGCCCTGGGGCTCAACTGCCGTGTTCAGGAGATCGTCAAATTTGACAGGAAAAATTATTATTATCCCGACCTTCCTAAAAATTATCAGATCTCGCAGTATGATAAGCCGATAGCGTATGACGGTTCGGTGCGGCTTATGTCAGATCCTTCGCGGGTTATTGCGGTGCGGAGAGTCCATTTGGAAGAAGATGCGGGAAAACTGATGCATGATCAGGATAAAACATACAGCCTGGTCGATTATAACCGCGCGGGCACCCCGCTCCTTGAGATAGTGACCGAGCCGGTGATACGCTCGCCTGACGAGGCTTACGAGTATCTGGCGATACTTAAATCGATCCTTCTCTACCTGGAAGTCTCTGATTGTAACATGGAAGAGGGGAGCCTGCGCTGTGATGCGAATATCTCGGTGCGTGCCTGCGGCGAGACAAAGCTTGGCGTCAAAGCAGAACTCAAGAACATGAATTCCTTCAAGGCGGTCAAAGCCGGGCTTGCGTATGAAATAAAACGGCAGACCGATCTCCTGGAAAGCGGCGGGAAGGTCAGCCAGGAGACAAGGTTGTGGGACGCGGATAGCGCGAGTACCAGGACCATGCGGTCAAAAGAAGAGGCCCATGATTACCGCTATTTTCCGGAACCTGATCTTGTCCCTTTTCATGTGCCGCGGGAATATCTGGAGTCGGTGCGAAAAGACCTGCCGGAGTTGCCGGCTGCGCGAAAAGATCGTCTTTTGGCTTCGACAGATCTAAGCGAACGTGAAGTTTCGGTCCTTATCATGGAAAAAAAGATCGCCGATTTTTTCGAAGCGGCCGTACGGCTGGGCGCGCCTGCCAAGGCGGTATCGAACTGGCTTCTGGGCGACATTATGGCGGACCTGAACGGCAAGGGGCTGACCATAGACAACTACGGCCTTACGCCGTTCATGCTGGCTGAATTGATCGGCCTGATATCAAGCGGCACAATCTCGGGCAGGATGGCAAAGGAGATATTGAAAGAAGCAGCACAAACGAAGCTTACGCCGAAGGAGCTTGTCGAGAAAAAAGGTCTGCGCCAGATCAGCGATCAGGGCGAGATCGTGTCTATCATAGATACCGTTATAGCCGGTAACGAAAAATCGGTTACTGATTACAGGAACGGGAAGACAAACGCGCTTATGTTCCTTGTGGGGCAGGTCATGAAGCATTCCAAGGGGAAGGCGAATCCGGATATCGTGAATAGGCTTTTGAGGGACAGGCTGGGTTAATTACGGAGGTTTAGATGAAACGAATTATGATAGGCGTTCTGGGATGTGTATTAATGGTCCTCGCAGTTTCGGTATCGTTCGGCACCGAGGTTAAATCGGCTACGAGAGATTTCTACAAAGAAATTGAGATATTTGTCGATGCCCTTTCGATCGTGCGGATGAATTATGTGACCGAGGCAAGCCCCCGGGAACTTATCTCCGGCGCGCTAAAGGGGATGCTTTCGTCTCTTGACGATTACAGCCTGTATATGGATAAGGAAGGCTACCGGGAAATGAGAGAAGACACCAAGGGCGAATTCGGCGGGCTCGGTATCGAGATCGGCAACCGGGACGGTTTATTGACGATTATTTCGCCGATGGCGGATACCCCTGCTGAAAAAGCGGGGCTCCAGCCTCAGGACGTGATCGTCAAGATAGACGGCGAGGTAACGAAGGATTTCACGGTCCATGATGCCGTAAAGAAATTGCGCGGCAAGCCGGGAACACAGGTGGTCCTGACGATCTGGCGTGAAAAGGAAGATAAGTTTTTTGATGTGCCGGTGATGCGTGCCGTTATCGAAGTGAAAAGTATCAAAAAATTCGATGTTCTCGAAAACGGCATCGGTTACGTGCGGATCGCCGAGTTCCAGGAAGGGACTGCCACGGAATTGGAGTCGGCGGTAAAAGAGCTTATGACGAAAAATATTACCGGGCTCGTGATCGATCTTCGCAATAATGCAGGCGGGCTCCTGACCTCGGCCATAGGGGTCTCGCAGCTTTTTCTGAAAAAAGACTCAGTGATCGTCTCTATCAAAGGGAGGGTCCAGGCGCAGAACAAGGATTTTACAGCCCAGAAAGACTCGGCGTTCGGCGACCTGATACTGGTCATCCTGGTCAATGACGGTTCGGCGAGCGCGTCGGAGATCTTTGCGGGCGCTATCAAATATAATGGCCGAGGCATCCTGGTCGGCGAAAAGACCTTCGGCAAAGGCTCGGTGCAGACCGTGATCCCGCTTAAAGACGGTACGGCGGTGCGCCTGACCACAGCCGAATATTTTACGCCGGGAGGGCATTCGATCCAGAAAAAGGGTATTGTCCCGGATGTGATCGTGCCGCTCGAAAAACCGGTTAAGCCTGAAGGCGAAGAAAAACCGACGGTCTTTGATAAACTCGAAAAACCGTCGGAAGCGGTACCGTCCCGCGCGGTCATTGATAACCAGCTGAAGGCAGCGCTTGATGCCGTTAAAGCGATACGGGCGTATAAAGGGATGAGCTAATGTTAACGCTGGGTATCGAGACCTCCTGCGACGAAACAGGGGCAAGTATTGTCGATAACGGCAAGGTACTTTCAAATATCGTTTCGTCGAGTGTGCGGTTGCATGCGCGGTACGGCGGTGTTGTTCCCGAGATAGCATCACGCTGCCATATCGAATACCTGAACGGCGTAACGCGACAAGCGCTGGAAAAAGCGGGAAAAAGATGGGCTGACATCCGGCTCATCGCGGTTACCTTTGGCCCGGGACTGGCAGGATCTCTTCTTTCCGGCATAGCCTTTGCTAAGGCGCTTGCGTTTGGATTGAACAGACCCTTGATCGGTGTCAATCATCTTCCTGCGCATCTCTATGCAAATTTTTTGAATAAAACGAAACGAACATGTCCGGCATTCCCGTGTATAGGGCTTGTTGTTTCGGGAGGGCACACCAGCCTCTACCTGTTCCATGATATTACCCGTCTTGAGGTCATTGGCCGGACACGGGACGACGCT
>JAQURW010000065.1 GCA_028715425.1 Candidatus Omnitrophota bacterium | reverse complement strand
CGCTGGCCCATGCGGGCCGTATCCCCGGCGTTACGGTAACGAACCTGTCGCCGAAGGCATCCTTGATCATTTTTATTTCCTGAGGCGAGCAGACAATGCCGTCCAGCCCGGCCTCTTTTGCCAGGGTTGCCAGCCGCATAACGTTGTCGTGCACGCGCCCGGTCAACCCGAGATCGCCGAGGTCCTCGTCCTGCAGGCTGGTTAAAATAGTGACCGCTATAACGATCGGTTTGAATAGGTGATGTTTTTTTGCTTCCTGGCTCACCGCCTCAACCGTCGCCTGCATGGCTGCCTTTCCTGCCAGGGCATGCACATTAAGCATATACACCCCGAGCCTGGTCGCTTCCATAGCGGCCCCTGCGACGGTATTGGGGATATCGTTATATTTAAGATCGAGAAAGACCTTGCCGCCTTTTTTATGGATATAATTGATGATCTTCGGGCCGCATTGCGTGAACAAAATGCTGCCGACCTTGAATATTTTCACCGACGGCGTCAGTTGTTTTACCAGCCGCGCGGCGGCCCGGTACGAGTCAACGTCAAGCGCTACGATCAATCGTCCGTCTCTCTTCATCAGTCTCCCTTCCCTGCCAATGTTCCAACGAGCGACATTATATCACGTATTCTGTTCTTACGCAGAAAGGTTTTTATTTCATCCAATATTTTAGAGGAAGCCTCCGGATCGATGAAATGCGCCGTTCCTATCTGGACGGCGCGGCACCCTGCAATGATAAATTCCAGCGCATCGCTGCCGGTCATAATGCCCCCGCTGCCGATAATGGGTATCTTGACGGCGCGCGAAAGCTGCCACACGCACCGCAATGCCACCGGTTTTATGGCAGGCCCGCTCAATCCTCCGACGATCCTGCCCAGCCGCGGTTTTCCGGTACGGATATCGATGCTTAAGCCGAGGATAGTATTAATGGCCGATAACGCGTCGCTGCCGGCGTCCTCGGCCGCCTTGCCTATATCGGTTATGTCGGTGACATTCGGCGTCAATTTAGTAATGAGCGTAAGCCGCGTCTTTTTCCGTACGGCCCTGACAACCGCCGCCGTAGCCTTTCTATCCTGCGCGATAAGTTGATACCGCGATGACTGCAAGGTGTGAATAACGTTCGGACACGAAAGATTAAGCTCGATCGCCGCTACGCACCGGAGGCCGGAGACTGTTTCCGCAAGGGTTTGAAATTCGGCCATGCTCCCTCCGGCGATACTGACGATAATTCTGGCGTCGATCTTTTCCAGGAATTTTACCTTATTAAACATAAAATCCTTGAGCCCTTTATTTTCCAGCCCTATCGAATTAAGCATGCCTGCCGGCGTTTCGACGATACGGGGCGGCGGATTTCCTTCCCTGGGCTCGAGGGTAATGGTCTTGGTCACGATGGCCCCCAGCCCGGACAGATCGCAAAGCCGGGCCATTTCTTCGCCGTACCCGAACGTGCCCGATGCGGCAATAAGCGGATTTTTTAAGGTCAGCCTGCCTATGGTTATTTTCAAGTTTTCCATACGATATCCTTGCCGTTAAACACCGGGCCGTCCCGGCAAACCAATTTTTTCCCCGACGTCGTATCGATCGCGCATCCCATGCAGATACCGGTTCCGCACCCCATATATTCTTCCACAGAGACCTGGCACGGCGTAGTATAGCCTTCCGCGATTTTGCTGACGGCTGAAAGCATGGGGGCCGGTCCGCACGCATATACGGCAGCCGAACGCCGCGTGTGTGCGTCGTTTTTCGTATATCCTCTATCGTAGAGGACACCGCCTTTTTTAGCATCGAATATCCGGCGCAATTGTCCTTCCAAGATATCAGTAACAAACCCCCGGTGCCCGCTTGAGCCGTCGTCGGTAGCGACGAGGACCTCGGCGCCCAGTTTCCTGAACTCGCCAGCGCCGATGATATGTTCCCTGCTGCGGCCGCCGATAAGAACGGTAATGTCAGTATGCCCCTTAAGCCTTTCGGCAAGGGCATACAGCGGGGCAACGCCGTGCCCTCCGCCGACGAGAAAAGCCGTTCCTCGTCTGCCGGCCGCCGGGATCGAAAAACCGTTACCGAGCGGCCCGAGGATATCGAGCGTGTCGCCGCATTTTTTGTCTCGCAGCATCGTTGTAGCCTGGCCGACGACTTTGTACAGGATCTTTACCGCGTCTTTTTCGATCTTATGCGCGCTGAACGGCCGCCGCAGAAGCGGCGTTATGCCGCTAGTTATTTTAATATTGAAAAACTGCCCCGGGACCACCGTTTGGCGCGCTCCGGGCATTTTGACATCGAGCAAAAAATAACCCGGCGCGATCTCACGGTTTGAAATAATAGGCGCTATAAATTTTTTTACGGTTTTTTTCGTCATTTTAAAATAACTGTAACTGCGTATCGCGCACGTCGCCGAGCACATCAACGGTCCCGTATTCTCCGTCATATCCGGGATCGATACGGACGCGGCCGTGGCGCGCGTTTATTATAGCCTGGGCGATACGCGGCGGACAGTTTTTTTTAATATCGTCGTCCGGTATCTCGATCAAAATCCTGAATTCATTCCCCAGTTTTTCGATGAGAAGCTGATACTCGCGCCGGACGCGTTTGGTTTCCGTCCCCATGTCGAGCGCGGCGCCGATTATGATGACCAGCGGGACCATCTTCTTGAACGAAGGGGCGCCCTTCAGGATAAACCCTTCCGGCCGGTCGCATAATTTTTCGACCCGGTGCATAACGCCGACGGTTACCTTCCTCCCGCATCGCGGGCAGCGACAGTTCCCGCTTTTTGATTCGGACGGCGAAAGACGCACCTTGCATGCCCTGTGGCCGTCCCAGTGATACTTCCCTTCCTCAGGATAAAACTCTACCGTAAACAGGAATTTTTCTTTGTCACGCCCGTTTAAAATATCGATAAGCTCCCGGTATCCGAATTTATTTTTGAACACGTTCGCCTCGCGGCCTATTTTCATGGGCGAATGCGCGTCGGAATTCGATACCAGACTTATGCGGTCCAGCGCCGACCATCGCCAGTTCATAGCCGGGTCGCTCGACAGCCCTGTCTCAATAGCATGGATAAACGGCGTCTGATCGCCAAAACAATCTTCGATCGCGTCAAAACCGGCATTGGCGCCGAATACGCTGAAATGCGGGGTCCATGCATGAGCCGGAATAACGATCACGTCGTTACTCACCGCGCGTATCTGTTTTACCATGACATCGCACGGAACCGATACGATCGGCCGGCCGTCTATGGTAAGGTCGCCGTATCCGGCAAGAACCTTGTTCACCTGTTCGGCGACCGCGAACGACGGGACGATAAGGATATTATGGACCTTGTGGGAACGATCCCCTCGCCGGTATATATTGTTTACCTCGGCCGTCAGGAGGTACCGGATCCCTTCGTTCTGAAATATACCGTATTCCTGCTCGACAAGTTTCCGGCGCAATTCGCCGAGCCAGGAGGGATGCGTAAAATCGCCGGTCCCCATCAGGTGGATGCCCTTCAGGCGCGCCCACGTTGTTATGGTATCGATGTTCATATCCTTACTTGTCGCCCGGGAATATCTGGAATGAATATGGAGGTCGGCTATAAACATTATAGGCGTACCATGGCCGCATGCTCTACCACTATTCTGCCGTCTACGATGACGCCTGTCACACGCCCTTTAAAATGCCGGTTCAGGAACGGGCTATTTCTGCTTTTCGAAACGATGCTGTCCCTGGTATAGATCCATTCCTCGTCGGGATCGATCACGGTAATATCGGCCGGCATGGTCTCGCTCAATGTCCCGAGAGGCAGGCCCAGCATGCGCGCCGGATTGACCGTCATTTTTGCGATCAATTCAGGCCACGATAATATTTTTTTATCGATGAGCTCCGCCTTGACGACCGCGAACGATGTTTCAAGGCCGATCATACCGAACGGCGCCTGGTCATATTCCACATCTTTTTCGCTTTCCAGGTGCGGCGCATGGTCAGAGGCTATGATGTCGATGGTCCCGTCTTTAAGCCCTGCCTTCAGCGCCGCGACATCGTCCTCGGTACGGAGCGGAGGATTGACCTTGGTATTGGTATCAAAGGTCCGTGCGCACGCGTCGGTCAACGCCAGGTGATGCGGCGTTGCTTCAGCGCTGACCCGGACGCCTTTTTGCCGGGCCTGGCGTATTGCCCAGACCCCTTCGCGCGTGCTGACATGCGCGATGTGAATATGCGCGCCGGCAAGCGCCGCCAGGGCCAGGTCGCGCTCGATGATTATGCTTTCCGCTTTATTGGGGATAGCCTTGAGCCCTAATACCGTCGAAACAAAGCCCTCGTTAATCGAGCCTCCTTCCGAAAGCGCTTTATCTTCGCAATGCGCTAATATAGGAAGGTCGAATGAGCTTGCATATTCAAGCGCCCGGCGCATGAGTGCTGCGTCGAGCACCGAATCGCCGTCATCAGACAGGCCCACGCACCCGCTCGCCTTGAGTTCGGCGATCTCGGATAATTCCTTTCCCTCTCTTTTTTTTGTGATAGCGCCGATAGGATATACTTTCGCATAGTGATGTTTTTTTGCCGTATCTATGATGAATTTTACCGTGGCCTGGTCATCGCAGCTCGGCGTCGTATTGGGCATACAGCAAATCGCGGTAAAACCTCCTTTGACGGCCGCGCGGCCGCCGGTCAGGATGGTCTCTTCGTCTTCGCGGCCCGGTTCGCGTAAATGGACATGTATATCGATAAGCCCCGGGGTTACGATCTTATCTTTGGCGTCTATGATCTTAACGCCGTTCGTCTTCAGGCCGTGCCCGATTTTTGCGATCAAACCGTTATCCACCAGGATATCGAATATGCCGTCCCGTTTATTTGCCGGATCAATAACACGGCCGTTTTTTATTACAATCTTATTTTCCGTCATTTTCCCGCCTTATATTGCGCCAACAAAAACATTACGGCCATGCGAATGGCTACACCGTTTGTCACCTGTTCCAAGATAACCGAATACGGGCCGTCGGCCACTTCCTGGCTGATCTCGATGCCCCGGTTAACCGGCCCCGGATGCATGATCAGGATGTCCTTTTTCGCGTATTTTGTAAGAACATCTTCGGTTATCCCGTATTTCATGATATATTCGCGTATCGTCGGAAATAAGCCTTTTTTTTGCCGTTCGAGCTGGATGCGCAGGACATTGATGACATCCGCTGTTCTGACCGCTTCTTTAAGGTCATAGGTAACGTGACAACCCATGCGCTCGATCTCGACGGGTATCAGCGTCTTAGGCCCGCATACGGTAACGTGTGCGCCCAGTTTTGTCAACCCCCAGATATTGCTCCGGGCTACGCGTGAATGCGCGATATCGCCGATGATCGAAACATTGAGCCCTGCCAGTTTTCCCTTTTTTTCCCGAATGGTGAACATGTCCAGGAGCGCCTGTGTCGGATGTTCGTGCGCCCCGTCGCCGGCATTTAAAACCCCTGCCGATACGAACCACGAGAGGACATGGGGCGCGCCGCTCGATGCATGCCGCACGATGATCATATCGACTTTCATGGCCTCGATATTTTTAGCGGTATCCTTCAAGGTCTCGCCTTTTAAGATGCTTGATCCGGCCCCGCTAACCCCTATGGTATCGGCACTTAACCGTTTTGCGGCAAGCTCAAAGGAAATGCGGGTCCTGGTCGAAGGTTCAAGAAAGAGATGCGCTATGGTCTTGCCGCGCAAGGCAGGAACCTTTTTAACTGCCCGCTCAGAGACTTCTTTGAAGGATTTTGCCGTATCAAGTATCATCGTTATTTCTTCAACCGATAATTCCTCGAGCCCCAGCAGGTCTTTTTTAGTCCACTTTATGCTATTTTTTGCCATTTTTGTTATCCACAATTATCCACAGAGTTATCCACAGGGTTCTCCACAGAATATAAACATAACCGACTTTTTATATTCCTATCTTCCAAGGTAAAATCATCCTTTTTCGCACAAAATAACCGATTCCTGGCCGTCAGATTCATTTAATTTAACCTCTACAGCTTCTTCCAGGGATGTTGGGATGCTTTTGCCGACAAAATCTGGCCTTATTGGTAACTCTCTGTGTCCCCGATCGATAAGAACTGCCAGTTGGATCATTTTCGGCCTGCCAAAATCTATCAGCTCGTCCAGGGCGCAACGCACGGTCCTGCCGGTATACAGAACATCATCAACGAGAATAATGATCTTGCCGTTAACATCAAAGTCAATGGTCGTTTCGTGGACAACCGGTTGTTCCGATACTTGTGAAACATCATCCCTATATAAGGTAATATCAAGCGCCCCGACAGGAATTTCGGCACCTTTAATATTCCTGATCTCTTTGGCGATACGTTCGGCAAGGTACATGCCCCGGTATTTGATCCCGACAATGGCAAGCATCGATATATCCGGGTTCCGCTCAAGGATCTCATGGCTAAGCCGCTTTATGGCCCTGCCGATTTCTTCTTTATCCATGAGGTGTGATTTTATCTTTAACGGCATTTAAGTTCCTCTCAATAAAAAAACCTGCTTTGTTTGGTATCAGCAGGTCTAATGTGTGTTTTCATCTTTTGTCCTTTCCCGGCCTCTCCGGGCCGGATTAAAAGGTAATTTTATTTATAATAGCATACTTCGCAGGATTGTCAAGAAATTTTCTATCGTAAAAAGTACGCTACATAAATTGTGCCCCAGAACGTCAGGCACAATACAAACGGCATAAATAAACCTTTTTTCATCGCGTTTCCTCCTTTGTTTAAAGTTTGTTACAAAACTTTTACATTCAGATGTAAATAAAGTGTACCACATGAGTAAAAAAAGGCAAGAGAGGGGTATCTGGATTTTGTATAGCTTAACAATATAAAAACTACCCCTTTCCTCCTCTTTGGTAAATAGTGGGGCAGGAATAATCTTTATTAAAGAGGGGCGGGGAAGTTCTTCTACGAAGGCTTGGCTATAATATGCATGATCCGGTCGAGATCGTCGTTCGAATAATACTCGATCTCGATCTTGCCGCGTTTTTTCCCGTGTGAAATCGAAACGCGTGTTCCTAGAATATGCTGTAATTTTTCTTCTAAAGACCGGATATTTTCATCTTTGGCAGGCGCCTGCCGCGCAGCAATGGTCCCGTGCCGTTTGACCAGGGCTTCGGCTTGTCGTACCGATAAAGCCTGATTGATTATTTTTTTTGCGCATCTGATCTTCGCCGTGTCAGAAGGAAGCGCTAAGATCGCTTTTGCATGGCCCATGGTCAACGTATTTTCTTCGATATGTTTTTGTATCAGTGCCGGCAGCGATAAAAGCCGTAAGGTGTTAGACACCGTCGATTTATCTTTCCCGACGGCCTTGGAGATCTGGTCCTGAGAAAAATTGAATTCTTCGCTTAACTGTTTATACGCATGCGCTTCCTCGATGGAATTAAGTTCTTCGCGTTGAATATTCTCGATAAGCGATAATTCAAGGCTGTCTGCATCGGTGACCTCTTTGATAATAACCGGTATTTCGGTAAAACCCAGTTCCTTCATGGCACGAAACCGGCGCTCGCCCGCAATAAGCTCGTAACCGTCTCCATGAGGCCTGACAAGGACCGGCTGGATAATACCTTTTTCTCTTATTGATTCAACAAGCTCGTTCAATTTTGCCTGGTCGAATTTTTTCCGCGGTTGATATCGATTTGGAATAATTTTTTCAATATCAACCGTCTGGGGACCGGTTTTTTGCTCAAAATTTTCAGGAATTAATGCGCCTATTCCTTTACCTAACCTCTTCTCCATGGGGTTGCTCCTTTTCTTCTATAACTTCTTGAATATCAGTATGTTGTATAAATATACCCAGCACTTCCCGCGCAAGATCATGGTAAGAACGTGCTCCTATAGAATGTTTATCATAAAGAGCTATCGGCTTCCCGAATCCAGGAGCCTCTGTCAATTTAACTGCTCTGGGAATAACCGTTTTATAGACCTTGTCGCCGAAATGTTTTTTTACTTCATCTATGACTTCTTTGGTAAGACGCGTCCGATAATCTGCCATGGTCATCAGTACGCCTTCGATCTGCAGGGACACATTGAGATTATCCCGCACAAGTTTATAGGTATTCATCAGCTGCGATAATCCTTCTAACGCATAATACTCGCACTGTATCGGCACTAAAATACTATCCGCGGCACTTAATGCATTAATAGTTAAAAGTCCTAATGATGGCGGGCAATCTATAATAACGAAATCATACGCATCCCGAATAACAGAAAGTGATTTTTTGAGACGATACTCACGGCTCATCGCATTGACCAGCTCAACTTCAGCACCGGTCAGGTCAAGGCTCGACGGGACAAGTGTAAGCTGTTCGACAGCTGTTTTCAGCATTATCTCAGATATCGTTATTTGCTCATGCAGAACGTTATATATACTTTTTTTTATTGAATGCTTGTCGATACCAACGCCGCTTGTGGCATTTGCCTGAGGATCAAGATCAAGAAGAAGTGTTTTTTTATTTTCCAAGGCGAGATAAGTGGAAAGATTAACCGCTGTCGTTGTTTTGGCAACGCCGCCTTTTTGGTTACAAATGGCTATAATTTTTGCCACGTCGCAGATTACCCCTTATGTTCAAGGTTTCCACGTGGAAACTAAAAAATCTACATTGATTATAGATTTACCCGATATTCTTGTCAAGCTTTTTTTTGGGAGTAACTTTTATTTTGGCGGGTTCTGCGCCTTCCATGCCAAAAAGGCCTTTATGCTCTTCGCGTAATACTTTGACATCGACCTCTGCCTTTTTTAAATTCAGTTTTTTCAACGCAATTTTAATGGCCTCTTTTACGGTCGGAGCTTCAAATTCTGACGAAAAATCGTTACTTATCATTGCTGACACTTGCCGCTTTCATTTGTTTGCGTAACATAAGTTGTTCCCCTGTCATTAATATTGAATTGGTCAACCAATATACCACAAGGCCTGACGGGAAATTATATAATATGAACCCGAAAAATATAGGGAAGAAGATCGCCATAATCTTTTGTTGCTGCGCCATTTCCGGGCTTAATTGTCCTTGTGAAGCAGTGCTGACTTTCTGTTGAACAACCATTACAACAAGGGTTATGAGCGGTAAAATGTTAAATTTATCGCCCAGAAACGGTAATGGCTGGCTAAAAGTAAACAAGGCATCAGGGCCTGACAAGTCTTTGATCCACAAAAACCGCGCGTCTTTTAATTCAAGGGAATGTACCAAGGCTTGATAAAACCCAAAAAATATCGGTAATTGAAGCAACATCGGCAAACAACCGCCAAACGGGTTGACATTATATTGTTTATATAACTCCATGATCTCTTTGTTAAGCTTTTGCGGGTTGTCCTTATGCATTTGCCGCAATTTTTCCATGTGCGGCTGTAATTCCTGCATTTTTTGCATCGAAACAAAGCTTTTTTTCGTCAGAGGGAAAAGTATTATATTTATGATTATGGTTACGACAATTATAGCAACGCCCCAGTTATGTACTGCCATGTTGATCCATCCTAAAAGGATCAATATACCAACAGTAAATGGGCCAAAAAAACCGTAGTTAATTATTCCTTCCATGCCGGCATTAAGCCCGGAAATACGCTTTTTGATCAAGGGCCCTATATATATCAAGTAATCGTCATGGAGCGATGTATTGGGTTCTATGCTACGCCGTTTCAAGAGAATATCCGTTGAAAGTTTCCGTGCCGGATTTTGGGTAAAAGTGACGCTTTCGACGGCATTATGCGGTTTTAAAGTAAAGCAGTAATACAAATTTTTTAGCCCTATCCACGAAATAATCCCTGTGTAGGTCTCTCCTCCGGCTTTGACACTTGATTTTCTGATGACTTTCCCATCGACATCAGCATCCAATTCTATAAAATCACGGCCCGAAACTGTAGACACAGGCTGAATATGTGATGGCCCTGTTAGTTCATACCCTATCTCTACCGGAGCTGACGCGCTATTGTCGACATTTATTTGTAACTCTATGTAATCGTTATAGTTATAACATTTAAATTCCTTCCTGATCCTTATGTTCGACCCCGGCTTTTCAAAGGTATAGATAACTTTGTTATTTTCTTGCGATACGTGAAAAGCTACTCGATCAAGGGGGATATCAAATGCAGGCATAGTCATACCAAAAATCCCTGTTTCTGATTCAGGGATTTTTATTAAAAGCGCATTATATTCTTTCAATATAACCTTTTTTAGCGTTCCTCCGATATTTGAAAATGTCAGGATAAATCTGTCGGTTTCTATTTTTGTTTCGATTTCATTCGCCGGCAGGGCAATCGCTTGCGCTGTTGTTTGGGCGGCGGAAGGTATTGCGGTAACTTTTGGGGCTGTTTTATTTTGAATTACCTGCTGTTCAGGCACCTTAGCCTGGTTTATTAAAGGAGCGCTGTTTTTCTTCGGCGGTGTAAGCAGGTTTTGAAAAACCAACACAACGCATACCGACAACACGAACGCTAGTATTACACGCTTTTCCATAGTTAGGCTGGGTCATATCCGCCGCGAGAGAATGGGTGGCAACGTAATATTCTTGCCATTGATCGCAGGGATCCTCTTAGAGCTCCATATTTTTCTATGCTTTCTTCAGCATACGCAGAACACGTTGGATAAAAACGACATGTTTGTAACTTGTTGATAGATAAATACTTATGGTAAAATCTTATTAAGGATAGACAGAGTTTTTTGGGCAATGAACTTATTATTTTTGTCATCGGTGCCTTTTTTTACAACTAACACGAGGTCTTTTTTTGCTTTTTCTCTGGGATAGTGCTGCCAAACCTCTCTAACGATCCTTTTGATCCTGTTCCGCTGAACTGCTTTTGAAACAGCGCTTTTTGAAATACTTATCCCAAGACGCCCGTTTTGATCCTGCATAGAAGAAAGCGCATAGGCTACAAGGCAGCCGTCTCTTGCAGGTCTTCCCTGTTTCAATATTGTTTTATATTCGCGCGGTTTTTTGAGATATAACGCAGCCGTCGGCATTAGACGGTCAGCCGCTTCCGCCCTTTTCGGCGGCGGCTTTTTAAGACTGCCCTGCCCCACCGTGTTTTCATACGGCGGCGGAACCCATGGCGGCGCTTACGTTTTAGGTTACTTGTCGCGCGTAAATTATATTTCATAGTTTTATGATTATATCATAGAAACTTTCAGCGTCAAGGGGAATTTGAAAAAACCTCTTGATATTGTACAAAGCTTTGATATAATTGTTTTACCTTAACGCGGCATTATTCTATTATATTTTCCTGTGGATAACCTGTTGATAACTTGTTTTATCCGCGTGTAGAAAGTTATTCTGTGGCTGAAATCTTAGATACCCTTAAATCTGTGTGGGACAAATCGCTTATTGATCTTAAATCCCAAGTAAGCGATCAGACCTTTTCCGTATGGTTTGATCCGATTAAGCCGTTGCAGCTTAACGACACCTCTATGACTCTCGGTGTCCCTAACGAATTTTTCAAAGAGTGGCTCTCGGAACGATATATCCCCCTTATCAAATCTTCGGTGTCCCATGCCTACGGCAAAAGTATCGATATTCTTTTTTCGGTCACAAAAAGTACGGACTCCGCCGAACCGACCCTTATCAAAGAGACGTTATCGAAAGAGAAAAAGGGCCTTTTTCGCGCCTTATTCCCGAAACAGCCTTCGTCCCTGCAAGCCAATTATACCGGGGTCAATGCGCGGTATACCTTTGACTCGTTCGTCATCGGTCCCAGTAACCGTTTCGCCCAT
>JAQURW010000251.1 GCA_028715425.1 Candidatus Omnitrophota bacterium | reverse complement strand
CATTGAATCCACAAATATTTTCCTGTTTTCATCCAGAAAAGCATACGCCGCTGTCGTAAAATCAACGCCATGTTTCCTGATGTTAACGGCTTCTTTCCGGACATCCCACACGAAGCTTCACGATTCTTTTATCATACTAAGTATACCTCGATCATATTAAATTGTCAATATTTATATACATACTTTTATATTGCCTATATACGGTTAGCAATAGTCATCCCTCCCTACTATTAAAGACATAAAAAACGAGGTTTTTCTTGCAGATTATTTTAAAATAGTTCAGGAAGAGGTTCGAAGACGCGCAAGGAATATCTCAGCCGACAGGCGGCTTGGGGGAGGATTAAGCCGGCGGGGCGCTATTCGAGCGGCCTAGAAAATGCGCATACAATCGATCCATAAGACCTTATAACCATGCTTGGATAATGCGCATTTTCCCGGCAGCGATTTCGCGGATCGGTCCGCGAAATCGCGTAGCGAGAATAGCGCCCCGCCGGGTACCGAAGTCAATTCTTAGGGAATAGCAATTCTGTCTAGGCTTTGCCGCGGATCATCACCAGCATCATCTTAAATTTCTTGACGGCTCTGACAGCATGCGGTTTATTGGCAGGCATTATGATGAATTCACCGCTTTTGACGGTGTGAAGATCCCCATTGATCATTATCGAAGCCTCTCCGTCAACAATATAGATGAACGCATCGAACGGGGCCGTATGCTCGCTTAACCCCTGCCCCTTATCGAAGGCAAAGACCGTGATCGTGCCGACATCGCGGCGTATGATCTCCCGGCTCACGACCGATCCGGCCTGGTAACTGACGAACCGTGAAAGTTTTGCGGCAATGGCGCTAATATCTTTCATACTCCCTCCCTATTTCATGAGCGACAAGAACACCTTCATCTTCGTCACAACATCCCCGAAATTCCTGATAGACTTAAGCTGTGCCAGATACTGCCGCGGCCTTTTATAAAAACGGCGGAACGCCTCTTTTTGACGCTCCTTCATTTCCCCCGGCGTCCGCCCCTCCGGGACATAGACCGGGTCAAATCCGGAGAACCCGCTGACCGTCACATATTTTTCCCACTCAAACGACCGTATCTTCGTCTTTTCCTCGTCGAAAAGCGCCGTCCCCGGATACGGTGTCGTCAATAAGAATGTCGCGTACGTGGGATCGAGCTCCATCGCAAAATTTATGGTCTCTTCGGTCATGGCCGCTGTTTCTCCCGGCAGCCCCAGCATGAACGAGCAGCGGCTTTCGATCCCGGCTTCTTTTAAAAACGCCACCGCCCGGCGGGCCTTTTCCGCGCTTGTCCTTTTGCCCATAGAATCCAAAAGCCCCTGGTTCCCGGTCTCGACGCCGAAATAGATAAGAAAACACCCGGCCTTTTTCATCTCCAGTAGGAGCTCCCGCGAGATCTCATCGACCCGCGACGAGCATGACCAGATAACGCACCGCGCAAGGCCTTCTTTAACAAAACGCCTCGAGACCTCTCTGACGCGCTCGGGATCGAGCGTAAAGTTATCGTCGACAAACCTGATCTGGCCGGCATGATAGGTATCGATAAGCTTATTGAGCGTTTCGAACAACCTGTCGATATTCATCTCCCGGTAAGGATTGGTAATCCTGTTATTGCAGCAATATTTGCAGGTAAACGGGCACCCCCTGGCGCTCATGACCGTATATACCGGCGGCCGCCTGATAAGGTCGGGTTTCGGTTTGTATTTCCCCAGGGGAAGCATGGCATAATCTAAAAGCGGTATGTCGTCCAGGTTGACGATCCGCGTGTCATCGGCATTATGCACAATGGCCCCGTTCTTTTTATATGAAACACCCGGGATAGCGCAGGGGCCGGCGGGGCCGGGTCCTTTCGCCGATAAAAACGACAAAAGGTCGCTCAAAATATACTCACCCTCTCCCCGCACCACATAATCAGGCGCGCCCTTATCGAAACAATCCAGAGGCAAGGCCGAGGCATGCTTGCCGCCGAATACTATGACTGCGGCCGGATACCGCTCTTTAATATCCTTACTGATCCTGTACATGGCAGGCGCCAGCGGCGTCGTCGCCGTAATGCCGACAACATCAGGCCGCCTCCGGAGGACGTGAGCGGTGATCGCCCGCTCGCCCATATTCAGGACGAAGGCATCCAATATTTCGGCGGCATGACCGCGCGCGGCGATATACGAAGCCAGCGAGAGGAGATTTAACGGCTCGATAAGATCTGCCGACGCGCGGATATCTCCGTAGTTCTTCGCCAGATCTTCAGGCGGATTTATTAAGAGAACCTTCATATTTGACCGACTTCCAGAGAAGCGTTCCGGGACAATTTTTGCACATTGGTATTTTGTCTTTATCCGTTAAGAGCATCTGCCTGAATTCCCGGTATTTTTCCCCGTTCCATATTTCCATGAATGGCTCGTTATAGGCGTTCCCCATTTCATAAACCCCCTCATCGTCATTGCAGCAGGGGACCACCTTCCCGTCCCAGAGGACGACCGCGCTGTGCCAGGCGCGCCTGCATCCGGCAATCCTCTTCTCTTTCAGGGTAACGGTATCGCTGTCATAGCGCGAATATCCGGCATCTTCAGTTAAAAATTCGTGTCTTCTGCCGGAAGGGACATAGGCAAGATTCGCCGTCTTCACGATAAAATTGTCCGCACCTAAAGCCGCGGCGAATTCCGGGACATCGCTTCGCTGATGCTCGTTCTTTCCAGTGACGATAAAAAGCATTTCCAGATACGGGGTTTTAGACCGCCGCGCCTTTTTTGCGGCGCTCAACCGCGCTATCCCGTCCTTGACGGCATTAAAATCGCCGCCGGCCCTGATCTTCAGATAAACATCCGCGGAAAGCCCGTCAAGGGCGATAACGATATCATCCAATCCCGACCTTACGATCCTGTCGCATTCTTCGTCTGTCCGGATAAAATGGCCGTTCGTGTTTATTTTAGTATAAATATGCCGTTTCGACACGGATTCCACCATGGCCATGAGATCCGGATTTAAGAACGGTTCTCCCCAGTTGGTAAAGAGCGCTACCTGAAGCGAATCCCTGACCTCTTCGACTATTTTTTCGACCAGCGCAGGCTTCATGATGCCTTTTTCTCTTTTAATGTCGCCGTTCCCCAGTTTGCAGAACGGACAGGTAAGATTGCACACCGAGGCCGGTTCGAAAAGTAAAAGCGCCGGCGGCCTGAGAT
>JAQURW010000250.1 GCA_028715425.1 Candidatus Omnitrophota bacterium | reverse complement strand
GGCGCGGAGGAAAGACCCTTCTTTTCCCTCTGATAAAAGAGATATTCGGCGGGCCATACCGTGACTCCATACTGAACGCCATTGCGGCGATGATCAATAACAACGCGTGCGAATACAACGCGCAGGGTATCGCCATAGAAACCGATTCGGATAAAATGCGGACGATCATCTGCCCCGCGATCGAAGAACGGCTGAAGTCGAATTTCCCGCGGCTGGACTATTTTGCAAGGACCGGCAGACATGTCGAGATAAGCAGCTCTTCCCCGAAGAGAAGCCCCCAGGACGGCACCGAAGATGCCCCGCGCTGGATATCGCCGCTGACAGAAGCCGAGCGCAAGGGTTCCTTTTTAGGTATAGACGTGGGGGCGACGCGCATTAAAGCCGTTCTGGTCAAAAACGGCATAACGGTAAATACCGGGATGGTGGATACAACCTTCGACGGCGGCCGGGCACTGGGTCTGGCTATCAGGGATCTGGCACGCCAGGTTACCGGCGGGGATGCGGTCACCGGCATCGGACTGTCCTTACCCGGTGTTGTCGATTCAGTGGCCGACAAGCCTTTGTGGCTGATCAATTACGAGAAGGGCTGGAAAGGAAAACATCTCTCCGCCGTATCGGAATATGCCGCCCTTTTGCAGGAGATCGAGTTCCTGAAAAAAGAGAGGTCATGTCCGTCGGTAAATATGCTGAACGACGGGACCGCATTCGGCATAGCCGGGTTAAACGGCGGGATACGCGAAGATGCCGTACTCGTGGTGATCGGCACGGGGGTCGGTGCCGCAAGGATAGAGGACGGTTTGGTCGATATAGCCAGGATCGAACAGGCAGGCGCCTTTGCGTTCGATGCGCGGACGGACGCTGCCGTCTCGGAGTCATGCAGGGTAAAAGGATGCTTTGCGGACCTCTTGAGGGATTCTAACGGCGATCTCATGCCGCCGCGGGTTTTTGCAAAAAAACTGGTAGCGCTTTTCAATCTCATGCACCGGATAAGGCAGGACGCGCATTTCATCCTGACCGGCGGGGCGATAGCCGGCGAATACGGCGCCGAACTCTTGAGCGAAATAAAATATCTGATGGGCATGAGCCCTTTACGGGTCGAATTATCGGCCGACGATGTGACCTATAGCGGCGCCCTGGGCGCTGCCCAGTTCGCCATGAAACAAAGTCAGGAAAATATGCTGGATACTATCCATGCCGTGAGCATGTCGCTCGTAAAACCGGCCGAGAGCGGTGAAAAACACACCTACCTCATACTGAAGGAAATGATCCCCCTCGACGTACGGTCGGAATTCGAGGCATTACTGAAAACGATCTACCGGCAATATCCTTTCATTAAAGAGTCTGAAGAGATCCGTCTGGTCGAGAAAGACTCTATCGCGTCTGTCATCGAATCGATCAATAAAGATACGTCCAGGAAGAACATCATAACCGCCGCGCTCAATAGTACCGAAGGCATCGCCGAACTGCCCCCGGGCGTACGGGCAGTGGTATTCGAATCTGAAGGGAGGCCGGTCGATATCCGGTGGCTGGAAGGCATACTCGCTGTCCTGCGTGCGGTAAGCCGGGGCGATACGGATGCTCTTCTCAGGCTCTATGAGATCATGACCGGAGCCGCAGCCCCCTCCGGTGCGATATCCCCCGATACCCTGCGGGATATGCTCGCTGACCCGCAGAAATTATCAAAGGTACTGAAGTTCATTTTAAAACCGGCCGTACCTATCACCGACGAGATCCGCGTAAAAAATATTGTTCTAAAATATATAAGGGAATCCGCATAAGACGCTTGAGCTTACGCAGAGCCTGGACAGCCTTTTATTTATACCCAAGTTCTGAGGCGACTTCCTCAGCCTCTTTCAGGAAACACGGATCAGCGTTATTCGCCCTGAACAACCAGCACCCTCCTCTGCAAGCTTGCACGTGCCGGCATTCTTTACACTTTTTAGGAAGGTCTTCTAAAACAGTTTTTCGAAATTTATCAAAACCGTTCCACCAGATGCGTTCCAGGTCTTTTTCCCGTATGTTCCCCTCGCCGAGTTCCGGGTAATCCAGCGCCGGGCACCCCATAATGTTGCCGTCGTGCATGATCGTAAAGGTGTTCCATCCGCATCCGCAGAAAAAATCATACGACCGCACCCTCTCCTCAATAAGTCCCAGGCGCCCGAAACCTTCGCTCATCTCGACATTGATCCCCTTCTCCCGCGCATCGTGTATGATCCTCAATACTTTCTTTATCGTTTCGGGGTTATTTTTTGTTCCCTTGGCCCGGCCTTCCGGCACCAGCGGCTGTATCCTCTGGTTCGTGATATGATGTTTCCAGACATCCTCGATGATCTTCGGCATATCATCGACATTATCGTCCAACATGATCGTCGAGACGCTTCGCACCGGGACCTTCAGCTCATAATACAGGTCCAGGGATTTCAAACACTTTTCATACGACCCTTTCGTGCCTCGTATTTTCTCATGGTTTTCTCCGTATCCGTCGATACTGATAAGAACTGAGTTTAACTGTATCTTTTTCAGTTGCTCGATATAATCCTCGGTCGCGTACCCGTTGGTAACGATACCTATGGACATCCCCTTACTCTTGGCGTGCCCGAGAACGTCGAAAATATCCGGCCGCAAAAGCGGCTCTCCGCCGGTCACAGAAAACATCCTGCAGCCGATCTTGCCTAGAGAATCGACCGCCTTGAGTATTTCGCTTGTGTTGAGCTCGTCTTCCCGGGCCTGGCCGGCGGCTGTTCCGCAATGCCGGCATTTAAAATTGCATTTATACGTGCAGATCCACTGCACAAATTCGGCTTTTAAAGTCCGGTTCCGCCACTGCTTGGTGAACCATTCTTCCCACTTGACCTGTTTCGGCACGCTATTTTCAAAGCTTTCCCTGGATGCTAAGCCCATGCGGCCCCCTTTACTTTGGCGCTTCACCTGCGGCGTATTCTCTTATGTGTCTATTGTAATCGGGAAACACTTACTTTACATTATTATCCGGCATAGACTTGGCCGTATCGGCTATCTGTGAAACGATTTTTATCCCGGCCGCTTTTAATTGTCCGAGATTAGCTGTTTGTTTCTGGATAACCATCAATTTGTCCATAATACCATCGGGATCGACAGGCCCTTTGATATCCCGCGGCATCGGCTCTACTGCGTACATCGGATGTATGATCGGTTCGATAGGCATATCGATCGGC
>JAQURW010000064.1 GCA_028715425.1 Candidatus Omnitrophota bacterium | reverse complement strand
TTGTCCGGCCATCTGGTTTCTTCTATCGACTGTACTCAGGAATACCGCGGCGAAAACAGAAGGCAGAAGGTCTTCACCATAACATTTGCCGACGGCGGGTTTAAGTTTTTCTCTTTCGATCTTGATACCTTTGCCGTGAAACGTTTACGTTATGGCGTCGACACCTGCGGGAACATAAATCAGATGAAGTTTTCGGGATGCTATTATAAAAATGATCCGCGGCGGCCGATAGTTACCCGTCTTACCGAGACGAGGGGCGCGGAATTTTACGCGTATAATCTCGATACGGGAGAAGTCGGCGACGCGATCGGCCGGCACCAGCCGGAAAAGATGGATTCCGGACGTGAGCCGCTTCAAACGTTGCCGGAATTTGTCGAATATGACAAGAACGGTAACGCGATATTCGTATCGAGCCTGGGAGCACATTGGATATATGTCTTTAGTCTTAATATCGAGAACGGCCAGACAGAGATGATCGATCATCTTGCCTTAGCTGATGTGGGCCGCACCATGGGCTGGAAGACGATCGCGTGCCCTCAGGTTTCATATGTCCGGGAGCTTAAATTCCTTATGGCCGCTACAGAAGATGAAACAGAGCCTAAATTTCATCGGCCGGGTGACAAGTTGAATGCCGTAATCTTTTTTGATCTCGGCGGTACTATTACGGAACCTGAACCTGAAAAGCCTGCGGTTGATGTTATTGACCCGGAAAAAATACCCGAGAACAACGATTTTTTATATGACGATATATCGTCGACGGAAGGATACGCCGAAGCGGCCGGGATCGAATATAACGGTAAGCCGGTCTTTATGGTCTGCGATACATTCGGCGCGGTCTATTTTTTCTCTGTCGATAAAACTACCGGGAAAACCAGGCGTATCCTTTATACGGGTGACAAACTGAAAACCAGGGCCAAGGATGGGGTCTCGCTAAAAGAGGCGCATTTCGCCGGATGTTATACCCCGGACAAGAAACCTGTTTTTTATGGCATTGACGATAACGGTAACGGGGTATTGTTCAGTGTTGATCTCCAGGCGAAGGCGGTGGCGTTTCTGGATACCATGTCCTGCCCGCACGGCGCAAAATCCATTACCCCGACGAAGATGATGCCCCAAGACGGCGGAGAAGGCCAAACAACGCCCCTTTTTGTGATATATGAAGATACCCAGGTACTGCTTTGGCATTATCATTTTATCGGGGAGAGCGGCGGCGGACCTATGTTGCCGGTGCACATAAAAGACGGGACCGGGCGATTTCTTTTTTTCTCAATAGAAGTGTTGCCGCAGGACCCGTTCGGCAGCGCGGACCAGATCATTTTTTCCGGCGTTCTTGAGTCGGGCGATGCCGGTATCTTTTCCTATGATAGGAGGCTTGAGGCGGTAACCCGTATTTCTAAAAATACCGTTTCCGCCAAAGGATACCTCCATTTTTTCGGGGTTTATCAGGATGAGGCAAAGACCAGGCCTGTGTTCGTTTCAAAAGGGAATATGTCGGGGGACAGTTTGTATTTTGTTGCGTTCGATTTTAATACCTTCGAATTTCACGGGTTAGCGACTGTTTCGATAGGGACCCTTCCCAAGGAGACCTATGATAACCATGAGATATTTTATTTGGGGTATGGAGAGAACGGCAAGTCTGTCATTACCATCGGGAATGAGGTATGCTTTCTCGATCCCTTGACCGGGTACGTCGAAGCGATACCGCGTTTTATAGGAACGTTCCTTCATCCGCCGGGTGACAGCGCGCCCCGGGACATGATCGGCCGGTGCAGCTGGTCTCCTCAAGAAAAACTATTTATGATAGCCGGAACAGGTAACGTCGCGTTTTGGGACATAAGTAAAGCTATCGTGAGCGCGGCAGCGCCGTCTAAGCCGGCTGAAAATATCCTCGATCCGGATAAAATCCCCAGGAAACCGTCTGAGGTGATAGAGGGTTTGTTTTCAATCTCAAAAGCACGGTGGACCGGGACGTATCTCGCGGGTTATCCGCTTTTCTACGCATACGGCGACTCGTCCCTCATATACACGCGGGATCCGGTGAGCGGTGAGCGTAACATGCTGATACTGGATGATTATGCATCCATAGGATATGCCGGTATTTCGAATATATTCGAAGATAAAGACAAACCGCTTTTTTACGGTATTACAAAAACCGGAAATGTGGAGCTTTTTGTTGTCCAATATTCTAAAACCGAAGGGTGGGAAAAAACCACTATGAGCACGGCGACTTTCCCGGGCAAAGAAGTGCGCGCGCTGACCAATATAGGCGGCTACTTCGACAATAACCCCGCGAGTCCGCTCTTTATGATAACGTACAAGCATCATGGGATCGGACTTGCCTATTGCGACCTGTCGCGCGGGAGTATCACGCCTTTACCCATGAGTTTTAGGGCTATAGATCCTAACCATCACAACAATACGGTCTTTTCGTTTGAGCCGACCCCGCTTCATTTTATTAATGATACCGGGCAAACGATGTGCGCGATTACCTTTAAGGACGGGACGTCGGGTATGTTTAAACTTGACGTTAATATGTCCTCATTGACTGAAATTGAGCATATGAAATCCGGCATTTTCGGGAATAAATTCCTGCGCTTTACCGGCGCATATTGCCAGGATGAGGCCGGTAATGACGATCCGGTAAAGCCGATTTTTGTCGAGATGGGGCTTAGGAAGCTAAGGTTCCTGTCCTATGATATAAGGAACCATTTTTTTAATACGTTGGCCGAGAGGGACGGTGTCAGCGCGCACGCTATAACGTATATCGGCAAGGCTGCCGATGGAAAACAATATTTTGCTTTTGCGGACAGTAATAAGGTCGAGTTGGTAAGTTTTAGCAAAACATCAGCCGGTTCCGGAATACTGTGGGCGCATGAACTTCCTGACGATAGAGATTATGACTATTGGGAAGTGAATGATATAACGTATGTGCCGGAGTCCAAGATGTTGATCGCGGGAACGTCAGCCACGGCGGAAGGGGCGTCTATTTCCGATAATCCGCGTAAATATAACTCGATCGTCATGTGGGACCTGAGCGCGGCGTTCGGAGGCCGGCCCCAAGAGATAAAACCGCCCAAGCCACTTACGCGGACAGGGTTTGCGAGCCTCGATAAAGACGATGACCTTTCAGGGCTTCCGTCGCTCGTGCGGACGATTACCGGGTACCTGCGCGACGAAAAGAGGGTCTTTTTACGACAGGAAAAGGCCGAACCCCGCGATCCGGCATGGAAAGAACTGGGCCAGGT
This sequence comes from Candidatus Omnitrophota bacterium, assembly GCA_028715425.1. GTDB lineage: Bacteria > Omnitrophota > Gorgyraeia > JABMRN01 > JABMRN01 > JAQURW01. The sequence continues at coordinate 8,589 of JAQURW010000064.1, read as the reverse complement.
CGCTGAAAAGCCGGTACCGCTGGCTCTTCTCAACTACCTGTTCGACAAATACAGCGTCGAGATCAAGGCGAATCCTGATATGACATGGGAAGAGTTTCGCGATATTGTCCGGCGCGCGAAGGACATCGATATCACGCCGTACGTACAGATCATAGCCTCAGCCATGGCAGGCCAGAACACCACGGAGCAGGTATGGCTGCGTGAACTCGGCCTCCAGAACCCGCGCGACGCGGTTCGGCAGGAGCGCGATGAGGGCCGGATGGGGCCTGAAGAGGGGGCGATCATACACCGTAATTTCATGGAAGGCGATACGTGGGTCTACTCGATCAGGGACCCTGTAGGCATGAGTTTATGGCAGCTGGTGCGGTACTATTTCCCGCTCGATGAATCCAGTAAAAGATATCTTGTCGATACCGGCAACCTGGGCCAGGGGAATTATACGCTCTTTGCCGATTTCGATACGGCGTTCATCAGGACGTCGACAGGGGACGGTATTATCAATGAGATCACCCTTGAGAACGACAGGAAAAAGGGCCCGATCATAACGTCCTGGACCGTCCTGGAGGGCCGGTTTAAGGGCAGTGAGGTGCGGCGCATGAAAAAGGCCGCGCACAGCGACCCGAACCTGGAAAGCCTTTTTATTCAGGAAGCGCTCGAAAATTACGGCGGCGCGGTCCAATCGCCTGCCCGACGGCAGGCCCGCGAAGAGACGCCCGAACATCGTGATGTCCTGGTGACCTATAACGGTGAACAGTTCGCCGAGGATATCAGCGTGACGGCAACCGTATCCCTGGGGGACGAATACGGCACGCTCTCTGTCGGGAGGGCGAAGCAGAAATACCGTAAGCGTGTCATGCAGGACGAGATACTGGTCAAGGCGCCGGACCGTAAAGAGTACGCGTTTGTCCCTGATTTTCTGGTTAAGGCATTTGAGCGTTTCGGCGGGTGCCATATCATGATACCGCGGGCCGTTCTTTTGAATATCCCGCGCAGCGATTACGGCGAAACCAAGGTCAACGCGAGGCTCAGATTCATGAAAAGGCTGGAGATGGCGGTCCTGCACGCGATGATAAAGACCATATTGAAAGATTACGAGGACAATAATGCGCGGCTGCCGGGTATTACGCCCGATTATTTCGGCGACGAACTGGCACATGACGATCCCATGGCCGGCACGATAGCAGCCCTTATGAATGCGGGGCGGTATGATGAGATCGATGAGGCGTCTCTGGAACCTTTTCTGAAGCAAAAGACCAGGTTTTTTGAGCTTGTAACCCATGTTCCGTTTACGTCGAAAATACATCCGGAACCCGTAACGCTTCATGAGATCAGGGAAGCAATTTTTAAAAAGAACAGGATCAGGGAAGCCCGGCCCGAGATGACCGGCAGGAAAACGCGCGATCTTGAGGCGCTCTTTAGCGGCGGCTTGCCGTCCGGCGAAATAGCCGAAGACCTGATCACGGCTTTGGGCTGGCTGGGTGCGTTGCGTGGAGGTCCTGCCGGGGGCATTGTCGGCAATAGGGTATTGGAACAGTCATTACGGCCGGATAAAAATGCGCGGAAACTTCCTCCGGAGATACAGGCGGCGTTCGTCGATTTTTGTAACAGGCTTTTACGGATGATCGGTATAAACGACCCGCGGATCGGATTTTTCTATGAGCCGACCGGCACGATCGCCCGGGCGCGTTACGACATGTGGTGGAACCTGTATCGTGCCGAGCCGTGGATACGCGACATGTATGACCTGTTGAGGGACGACAAAAAACTTGCCGAAGCCCTTAACAGCGCGGAAAAGAGTACGCTCTGGTGGGTTTTCAGAGTCCTGATCCATGAATCCCAGCACCATCCGCTTTTCGAGCAGCCGGGCGACCATACCCATCATGACGACGAGACCATAGACGAAGGATTCATGGCCCGCATGGGCAGGGCACTCGACAAGGTGCTTTTCGGGCTTGATATCGAGGCATTGGTGAAAGAGGACAAAGGTTCGCCGGCCGATTGTCTGGACGATATCAAACTCAATCCTGATCTGATGAAACTGGCGCGGAATAAAGAACAGGGAATAACGGTGAACGATGTCGTTCGTGAAACACATCGGCTGTTTAAAGAACGGGCGATTCAACGGGAGTTTGAGATATTGAGAGCGATCGGCATATTGGTGCCGATAAAAGGTAAGAAATACCATTATCGTTTTTCGGACATGATGCTCGGGGCTGATGAAGATCATACGGCGAACATGATAAATATGGTAAATGACATTCATTTTAAGATTGGTAAGAACACCGATGACCGCCCGCTCCACCGCGGAAATATTCCCAAAACGCCTCATGATTATAGAGCTCTTGTCCGGGAGCTGGTAAAGATGAATGTAGTTCACCATAAAAATCTGCATCTGGCGCCGTCTATCCCCGGTGGAAAGGTGCTCTGGCATGTCATCGATTCCCGGCTCTGCGCGGACAGGCAGTTTGCCCAGGTAGCCCAAAAAGTGAATCAGTGGTCGCGGGAATCCGGCACGAAAGAAAGGATACGTATCGTCACTGAACGTGAAACGCTCGAACAGGTCCTGACGGAGCTCAAGGCCGACCGGAACGCACTTGTCGATGTGGCACTTAACAGTGAAGAAGGTATTGAGCCGGTGAAAAAAGTATTTGGCGATGAGAAAGTCAAGATGCTGGTGTTCGAAGGCGAGACAGGTGATTTCAGTCATCTTGAGGGGATCCTCGCCGGCTTACGGGCGCTTCATTTACAAAAAGAACAGATCATCCCGACCTTGAAAGAGATCTATACTGCGATAGGTGCCATCCCGCGAAGCGGCAACAAGACCGATGGGGAACTTTTCAACCTCCTTGATAACCCCGAACAGTTTGCCCGCAGTTTCGTATATTCCTTACCGCCTATTACGGGCCTGCCCATTAACGATCTTGCTCGCCTCAACAGAATCCTTGCCGAGTTCATGTCCGCCGCATAAGACAATTTGTACCGTTTGGAAATCCCAACAAATTGCCAAACGGCACAAAAGAGTCCCCGGGGAAATAAGTCCAAAAAAAGCGTTACCAGGCGATTCCATCATTTTCAATAATATGGAATGGGAATAGAGAGCTTTACGGGAGCAATCTTTCGGCGTTAAGTATTAAAAAAGCCAAATCAAAATGCGTGCCGAACGCGCTTTGGCAGGATATACTTTATGAAACGGTCATATATAATCAGATGGCACCGAAAATCGAACAAAAAATGTGGTACTTACAGACGTTTATTGTTGTGCTGCTCCTCCATTGTATTATCCCGTCATGTCTGTTTGCAGATGACAGGAGCATTGACCGTGCCCTTGATAGACTCAATAACGCGCAGGTGGCAAAATTCGGGCCCGATTATCTCATTAACGCTAAAGTGAACGAATCGTTTCTTAAACAGTCAAAAAGTGAGATCGAGTTTAAATCGTCGTCTGAAAAATTTAAAGATCTTCCCGTAAAAAATGTAGGGCAGGATGCCGGGACAGATGAGCCCGCCGCCACATCTTTCGAGTTTAAGAAAGAGCAGCTCCAAACGACACCTACGAATGCATTGCCCGCAGATTATGAGAGCAATGAAGCGATAAATGTTCAGGATAAGGAAGACATCGGCAAAGAGCCGGCTAACGCTGCCGAAAAGATAAAAAACAATTCATTGATCCCCTTATTCAAGCAACCCGAAGCGCATATCATACAGCAGGCACCGCAAAACCCACAGCAGGAAGTTACGCCTGTTAAGACAGAACCCGTTAGCGCAATAGCGGGCAGCAACCAACTCTTCAATAACGGAATACCCGCGAAAATCAAGGATGCCGCTCCTGCCCGTGCGCCGACAGCCATATCTAAAGATCGGGAAAAAGAAAGCGACCTGCCTGCCGCATCCGGTGCGCAGGGATCAACAGAACGATGATTCCCATATTTCCCCTTGCCTAGACGCCTATCCTATGATAATATAAGGACACTTTAAACATATTAATCATAAGGGAGGTGAATACAGTGGCATTGGAAAAGACGAGAAAACAGGAACTTATCAAGACGTATAAAGATCATGACAGCGATACAGGGTCGCCGGCAGTCCAGATCGCCCTTCTGACCGAACGGATCAATCTTCTGACAGATCATTTTAAGAGTCATAAGAGCGATTACCAGTCCCGGCGGGGCCTTCTCAAACTTGTCAGCGTGCGGAGACGGCTTCTGGATTATCTGAAGAAACGTGACGTAAAACAGTACGAAGGGTTATTGGAAAAATTAAATATCAGAAAATAACATGGAAGGTATAGAGTGGAAAAAATAGAAATAAAACTTGGAAGCCAGACCATAAGTGTTGAGACCGGTAAACTGGCAAAACAGGCTGATGGCGCGGTGACCGTCCAGCTTGGTGGTACGATAGTCCTTGTTACCGCAGTTGCTTCAGCAAAGGCAAGAGACGCCGCGGATTTCTTTCCGCTTACGGTCGAATATCAGGAACGGACTTATGCGGCAGGGAAGATCCCGGGAGGCTTTTTTAAACGCGAAGGGAAACCGTCGGAAAAGGAAGTATTGACATCACGGCTTATCGACCGGCCTATACGGCCGCTTTTTCCCGATAACATGCTTAACGAAGTCCAGATCATGGCCATGGTATTGTCGTCGGACAGCGCCAACGATTCCGATGTCCTTGCGGTACTGGGGGCATCGGCCGCTTTGATCATATCGGACATACCGTTTGACGGGCCCATCGCCTGCGTACGTGTCGGGCGTATCGGCGGCAAGTATTGTATCAATCCGACGTTTGAAGAACTGGAAACGAGCGATATGGACCTTGTCGTTACGGCAGCGCGCACCGGCAAGATCCTTATGATAGAATCGGACTCCAACGAACTGTCAGAGGACGAAGTGATCGGCGGGTTCGAATTTGCCCGGCCGCATCTTGAACAGATGATCAAGGCGCAGGAAGAGTTCGCCCGGAAGGTAGGCCGGAAAAAACGGGACGATATTACCTACCGTGAAATACCCGAGGAGCTTCTTAATAAGCTCAGCGACGAGACCAGTAAACGGATCAACGATTCTATCCTGCTTCCGCTTAAAGGGCAGCGCGAAGAGGCATTCAATACCCTCTGCAACGAAATGATCGAAAAATATGTGACCGATGAAACCGGTTATTCGGCCGGCCTGATCGCCACGGTCCTGTCCAGGATAGAACAGAGCATCGTGAGGGATTATATCCTTCATACCGGTAAGCGTGTGGACGGCCGCACACTGGATCAGATCCGCCCGATCGAATGTGCTACCGGGCTTCTGCCCAGGACGCACGGGTCGGGCCTTTTTACCCGCGGCCAGACCCAGGCCCTGTCGGTTACTACCCTGGGAACGAGTGACGATGAACAGATGATCGACGCGCTTGAAGGCGAGACACAGAAGCATTTCATGCTCCATTATAATTTCCCGCCGTTCTCGGTCGGCGAAGTGAAGCCGGTGCGGGGCCCGGGAAGGCGCGAGATCGGCCACGGCGCTTTGGCGGAAAAAGCCCTGAAAAAAGTCATGCCGTCCAAAGAGGAATTTCCGTATACCGTGCGCGTGGTATCCGACATACTCGAGTCGAACGGATCCAGCTCTATGGCTACGGTATGCGCGGGGACGTTATCGCTGATGGATGCGGGTGTGCCTATAAAGGCGCCGGTTGCCGGTATCGCTATCGGCCTTATCAACGAAGGCGACCGGAATATCATCCTGACCGATATCGCAGGCGTCGAAGACCATTACGGCGATATGGATTTCAAAGTAGCGGGTACGCACAAGGGCATTACCGCGATACAGTTGGATACGAAGATCGCCGGTATCGATATGGCTACCGTAAAGAATACGCTCCAAAAGGCCAGGGACGCGCGCTTCAGGATACTTGATATCATGAACAAAGTCATCGCAAAGCCGAAGGACGCGATATCCGAGTTTGCGCCGCGCATCTATCTTTTCAAGATCCATCCTGATAAGATCAAGGATGTCATAGGCCCCGGCGGCAAGATCATCAAGAAAATAATACAGGATACCGGTGTGACCATCAATATACAGGATGACGGCAGCGTCGAGGTGGCTTCGGTCGATTCCGAGAACGCCCAGAAGGCTATCGATATCATTAAAGGTCTCACCGCCTCAGCAGAAGTCGGGAAGATATATAAAGGAACGATCACCCGTCTTATGAATTTTGGCGCCTTTTGCGAGATATTGCCCGGTAAGGAAGGGCTCATCCATGTTTCGGAACTGGCAAATAAATTCGTGAAGAACGTCGCCGATGAAGTCAAGGTCGGCGATGAGGTTGTGGTCAAGGTTATCGAGATCGATGAACAGGGCCGCGTCAACTTGAGCCGGAAACAGGCGGCTTCGCCGGCGCCTGAAGCGAAATAACGTAAGCCTCTATGAAGAGGATAACGATTAAAATACGTAAAAAGGAAGGGTGTTCAGACCTTCCTTTACCTGCCTATGCCACCAGCGGCTCAAGCGGTATGGACCTCTATGCGGATGTCGAAAGCGAGGTGCTGCTTGAACCCCTCGAGATCAAACTGATCTCGGCGGGGATATATATCAGCATACCGGAAGGATATGAGGCCCAGATACGGCCGAGGAGCGGGCTTGCCCTGAAACACGGTATTACCATGGTCAATACGCCGGGGACCATCGATTCCGATTACCGGGGGCTTATAAGTCTTATCGTGATCAATCTGGGGAAGGCGGCTTACCGCATACGGCGCGGCGACAGGATCGCTCAGATGGTCATTAAGGAGGTTGTCCGCGCCGACCTGGACGAGGCAGGGACCGACGGCCGTCCGGCTGCCCTGGACGAAACGGCGCGCTCGACCGGCGGGTTCGGGCATACGGGGAGATGATATGGCTATAAGACCGGATAGGAGAAAAGAGCGGGACCTCTTTTCCGATAAGGCAGGAACGAAAAAGAAAAATGAGATCCTGGCTCTCCTCCTTTTTACCCTTGCGATATTTATTTTTATCAGTGTCCTTACCTTTGACTATAACGACCTCGGTTTTTTCTCGTCGACACCGAACCAGCCGCCCCACAATATCGCCGGCCTTGTCGGCGCGTATCTCGGATGTTTTTTCGTTATTCTTATGGGCATGAGCTCATATCTTATCGTTGTCCTTATCTGCCTGGCCGCCATGGCGGAACTTGCGGGTAACAGACCGCAGAATTTTTTCGTTAAATTTTTCGGGATCATATTTCTGGTCCTGGCGACCAGTTCGACCTTCAGTATCCTGACCAAGGTGTCCGCCTCGCTTAGTTTTAAGATGGGCGGACTGATCGGGACGTCGTTCTCGAATTTCCTGATAAAGTACCTCGGCCTGGTCGGCGCGATCGTGAGTATCCTGGTGCTGCTACTGCTTTCGGTACTGGTTGCGACGGATTTCCTGGTCTTTCCGATCATTATCGCGCTGTTTCAGTCGACGCGTGACCGGGTACAGAAAATACCGTCGTCGATGCCGATCTTTAAAATGGGAAGGGAGAAGGCAAAACCTGACCGGCCAGGGACGAAGGCCGTTGTCGATATTAAAAAGAAGCCCGCGTTGAAGCCGGCCGGGGAAGAAAGCCCTCCGCTCGGCAAGGAAGAGCCTCAGGTACTTGAGAAGCCGTCGCCTGTCGCGGCGAAAAAAACCGAAAAAGGCGCCGCGAAGACTCAATCACCGGCCGAAGAACCTGTCGGGCCCAAGGCAAAAGAGGCAGAGCCGAGACCGTATACGATGCCCGGTATGGACCTCTTAAAGCTGCCGCCGCCCATCGAAGAGCGCGAGATCAAGGATGATGTGACCGAGAACTCGCGGATACTCGAGGAGATCTTAAGCGATTTTGATATCGCAGCGAAAGTTATCGAGGTCAACAGGGGGCCGGTCATCACCCGCTACGAGCTTGAGCCTGGCGCCGGTGTCAAGATCCACCGCATCACGTCGCTTTCCGATAACATAGCGCTCGGCATGAAGGCCCAGAGCGTGCGTATTGTAGCGCCGGTGCCGGGGAAGGGCACGGTCGGCGTCGAGGTCCCCAACTCCAAGAGTGTGATGGTCTACCTGAGGGAGGTCCTTGATTCGGACATCTACAAGAACGAAGAATCAAAATTAAAACTTGCGATCGGCAAGGATATCGCCGGGGAATCCGTTGTTACCGACCTGGCGAAAATGCCGCATCTTTTGATCGCAGGCGCTACCGGTTCCGGTAAGACGGTGTGCGTCAACAGCATCATCACCAGCATCCTTTTTAATGCGACGCCTGACGAGGTTAAATTTATTATGGTCGATCCCAAGAAGGTCGAACTGGCGCCGTTCAATAACCTGCCGTACCTCTTATGCCCGGTCGTGACCGATTATAAAAAGGTGCCGGTAGCGCTGGACTGGCTGGTTTCGGAGATGGAGAAACGGTATGAACTTTTTGCCTCCTGCGGCGTGCGGAATATCGACTATTATAATAAAAAGGCGCGGGCCGAGTCATGGCAACCTTTGTATTATATCGTGGTCATTATCGATGAGCTGGCGGACCTTATAATGGTCGCCCAGCAGGAGATCGAGACTACGATCACCCGCATGGCGCAGCTTTCGCGCGCGG